>CANOKG010000031.1 GCA_947566655.1 uncultured Muribaculaceae bacterium
TCAAATAATCACTCGTTCATTAATATAACTATTTTAGTGTGTTAAAAGTAAACATTCTCTAAAAAATTAGGGGCAGGCTTGGGTCGTAGGGGATGAGGCGTATTCTGCCATGAAGATGTGCATCGGTGTAGATGTTTTTATTCAGTTTTCTTATAAATTCGGCCTCTTCAGTATAGTTTGGCTCTGGAAACAAGAGCTTTATAAATTCAGTACGTTGGCCGTTTATGTCTACTCCAGGATAAAAATATTCTAGTTCTCCGGAATCGAATTTCTCGTCAGCTTCGTTTAAAAGTCGGGAATACTGTTCCTTGTCATCGTTGCAATTGGCTGCGTTGTCTATTATGTATGCGCATAGCTTGTTGGCCATGTCTTTGTCGTATTCCCACAGATGCACGAGGAGCTTATGCAGGCGCTCGATGTTGCCTTCGATTCTTTCTTTTAGCATTCGCAAGTCATCGATGTGTAACTCGGGCTTAATAGTAGAGTCTTTAAATCGCTCGACAATTATTCTCAGTTCTGTATTGGCGTTTCTTGTGTTCACTCGGTACCGCTGTAGCCTGCAGCATTTGTCGTTATCTTCGGCAAACAGAGATGGATAAATGGCTCTATCGTCAGTGCACATGCGCAGTAATAATTCATCAGAGGGATAATACTTACCAAAAAGGTCCTTCATCTTGAATTCGATCGCATATATTAGAGAGATGTTTCTATAAGTGTCTCTCACGCTGTCTGATAAAAGATTGTATTGACCATCGGAGGTGATTTGTAGGGTGTTTCTCTGCGTTTTTTCTTGGGAACTCCACGTGCATGCTGCAAATATCAAAGTTACACTGCCCAAAACAAACGCCACCCAGTCCCAAGTGTCCAAAACCATTATTTCCTTAAAAAAATTTTTAATGGTTATCGTTTGTGGTGCGCATATAAAAAGCAGCATTATTACCGCATACAAAGAAATGTTTACTGTACTCAGAGCAATAGCATACGGGCTATGCTTATTTCTAATCCAGCACAGTATGGCCATTAGCGTATTCGCTGTCTGAAGTATTATGCCGGCCAAGACAAACGCCCAGCTCAGACTGTTCAGAAGGTAGAGTCCCGCGCTTGCTATGGATATGATAGTAGAGAGTGTGATAAACGTACTTGTGTCAAGAAATTTTAAGACAAGAGAATTTGAGCGAATGAGTTGCACCATAAAAATGAATTTTTTCTAAAATACAAAAAGTGGGGGATTTTAACACAGAAAATAGTCATGATGACTTCAGGATATCTACAAACTCAGTGCAAATTTTTTACAGAACGCAAAATTTATTTCAGAAATATGCTCTGATTGTAAACAACGACCCGTCTCGGTTGGGTAGGCGGGTCGTAGTATAGAGGAAATGTGGAAAGCAGTTAGTAACCGTGCTCCTGTTCCAACTCTTTTGCTGTGAGTGGAGTGGCATTCATTTTATACCACACGTAGGCAATGTAGATCACTACTACGGGTACGAATCCCGACACCCAAGTCATCACTTTCAGGGTAAAGTAACTCGATGAACTGTTGGCAATGGTCAGAGAACTTGCCGGATCACTTGTTGAAGCCAAGTAGGCTGTGTTGTTGTAACCGGCACTGCACAGCATGGCAAATACGGTAAAACATACTCCGATTCCTGCCCACCATATTCCTTGACGATATCCCGGTTTCATTGCAGTCTTAGCGATACCCCACAAAACCATTACTACACCAACTGCCAATAGTGCTCCAAGCCACCATAATTCCATGAGATTGGTGGCAAATTTGAATGATTCAATATTCACTCTGCCATATCCATCAACGCCATAACCTGATGAAGTAAGTAGTACACCGGCAAAGGCTAAGAAGAGAACAACGAATATCGCTCCGTTGATTATCACACTTCGGCGCATTTGTGTTTTAAACTGCTCACCATTGTCGATTGAATTTAAGAAATAAAGAGCTGCAAGAGTGCGTGCAAGCATCAAAACCATAAGGCCCAACAACATGTTTCGCCAAGAGACGATTGCCTCGAGTCCATGACTGCCATTCCACTCTGAGATGACAGGATTGTTGATCACTGTGAGGTTGGATTTGGTTACTGTAAAATCGGCTCCGAAAAATAGCATTCCTACCGCTACACCAAGCAAAATACAACCTACAGCACCGTTAAAGAAGAGAAACGAATCATAGACACGAGTTCCGAGAATATTACCTTTTTTGCGGCGAAATTCGTAGCTGAAGGCTTGCAGTACAAAGCTTAGTAATATTAGCATCCATAGCCAGTAAGCACCGCCGAAACAAGTTGAATAATATAGAGGGAAGGATGCGAAAAATGCTCCGCCAAACACCACAAGGGTGGTGAATGTAAGTTCCCACTTGCGTCCGAGTGTATTGACCATCAAGTTACGCGTGGTGTCATCAGATGCCTGACACAACATCGTTTGTCCTCCCTGAACAAACAGCAGGAACACCAACAGTGACCCTAATAGCGCAATCACTGCCCACCAATATATTTGTAAAACTTCCATATTAATATCTTTTTAAAATAGAATCAAATATTAAAAAATAAAAAGTTTAAGTCAGTTCTATTTGTCAGCAAGAATATCTCGCTTCGACTCTTTCTTTATTTGTGAAACCATGATTCCTATCTCTGCGGCCATCAATAGAGTGAAGACAGCTACAAATACCCAGAATGTAAGTTGTACTGAGCTACTCTCTATTGATGATATTGCTGTGCGAGAGGGCATCAGATCTTGTATTACCCAAGGTTGGCGACCCACTTCGGCTACTATCCAACCGGCTTCGCTACATATCCACACAATAGCGATTGTTGCTAAGCCGCCGAGTTGAACCAGTTTGTTGGAAAGCAACGACTGTTTGCGATAGGCCATGAATAGTGCTGCGAGCATGAAAAGCAGCAGGTAGCCACCGGCCATTACCATGACGCGGAATGCATAGAAAGTCAATGCTACGGGTGGAACGGCCTCCTGGGGTGAGTCGAGGTAACCGTAGCCAAAGTACTGGTAGTCGGCTTGCAGGCGCTTGGCGGCAAGATCCATGGCTAAGTCATCACCGGCGACACGGGCTTTTTCATAGTCGGCAAGCGCGGACTGTGCCCTTCGGCCGGCTTCAATGCGCTCGGCATATGATACAGTGTGGATGGTATCACCATTGGCTGTCAGCTCTATACCATCGATGAGATCCTCGATTCCGGGAACAAATGCATTGGCATCGTGCTTGGCAAGTATAGAGAGACCTTTGGGAATCTCAAATCCGTAGACAATAGGATCATTATTGTCACCAATCTCTTTGTCGGGGTTGATGAATCCTATGCCAACGAGGCCTTGTCCACACTGTCCACGATATAGACCCTCCATTGCCGCCAACTTCATTGGTTGTACGCGTGAAACTTCAACAGCCGAGCCGTCGCCGGTCCACATTGTCAACAGAATACCTAATGTTCCTATCCATCCGGCTATTTTTATTGACGATACCGCCACCTCTTTGTTGCGTTTTTTCAATAGCAGATAACAGCTCACGCCTATTACAAAGACTGCTGCCAACACCCAGCCGCTCAGCACTGTGTGGAAGAATTTGTTTATAGCGACTGGAGAAAGCGCTACTTCGCTGAAACTGTCCATTACGTTCCTCATCTGAGCCGGGTCAAACTTCATGCCGGCAGGGTATTGCATCCAGGCGTTGGCGACAAGAATCCATAGAGCCGAGAGAACAACACCGATAGCGGTGAGCCATGAAGAAGCCAGGTGGAAACCACGGCTCACTTTGTTCCAGCCAAAAAACATCACTGCTATGAATGTTGATTCGAGAAAGAATGCAAAGATTCCCTCAATGGCCAGTGGTGCACCGAATATGTCACCTACAAACCAGCTGTAGTTTGACCAGTTTGTGCCAAATTCAAATTCCAGGATGATGCCGGTCGCTACTCCACACGCGAAGTTGATTCCAAACATTTTCATCCATAGTTTTGTGATACGAAGCCATTTCTCGTTGTGTGTGCGGTACCACAATGTTTCCATTACGGCTACAATCAGTGACAGTCCTATGGTAAGTGGCACAAAAAGCCAGTGAACCATCGCTGTCAATGCAAACTGGGCTCTTGACCAGTCGACAACACTCATTAAATCGTTCATGGTAAGGTTTTGAATTAATTATTGATTTTGGTTAATATTACTCGAAGTAGAATTCTCTATCAAGCGTGCCCTGACGGCATTTGCTCTATCCTCGTCGTTGTCGTAGTCTCGTTGCAGCAGATCGGGGAAAAAGAATAGCTTTAACACGAAGAATATCACAATGAGTTTGATAATAATGATGAGCCACAGGCTTTTACCTATAGTCATGGAACGGAATCCATCGACATATAGATCGATACCCCGTCGTCCCAAACGTGATATATATGTTGAAAACTCACTCATGTTAATTAAATACAAATGTAGGAAAAAAAGTTTGAAAACAACTACCTTTGTTGTCCAATAAACAAAAATAAATATATCTAAAAAAGATAATAGCTATGGCAAACTGGTTTGAATGTAAGGTAAGATATGATAAAACAATGGAGAACGGAGCAATAAAGAAGGTCAATGAACCTTATCTCGTTGATGCACTTTCGTTCACCGAGGCTGAGGCTCGAATGATCGAGGAGATTACTCCGTTTATTTCGGGCGATTTTTCTATTTCGGCTGTGAAACGCACTAAGATCGCTGAGATTTTCTGGGATGATTCGGCCGACAAATGGTATCTTGTAAAGGTCGCATTCATAACTATTGATGAAAAAACTGCTGCCGAAAAGAAGTCCAATTCGTTGATTCTTGTGGCTGCAAATGATTTTCAAGGTGCCGTCGATGCCTTTGTTGAAGGCATGAAAGATACCATGGCCGATTATGAGATAGCTTCCATTACCGAGACTCCTTTAATGGATGTTTATAAGATGAAAGTAAAGGAGGACTAATGTCTGAAGGTATAGCTCATCGACTTACAGCCATTAAGAGCGAGCTCCCTGAGAATGTATCGTTAGTGGCTGTGTCTAAATTTCATCCTGTAGAGGAGTTGCTTGAAGCTTATAATGCCGGACAGCGCGTCTTTGGCGAAAGTCGGGCTCAGGAACTTACTGCTAAAGTCAAGGAGTTACCCTCTGATATCAGATGGCATTTCATTGGCCATCTGCAAACCAATAAAGTGCGCTCTATTATCGGTTTATGTGACCTCGTAGAAAGCGTAGATTCTCTAAAATTACTCGATTTGATTGATAGAGAGTCGTTACGTGCCGGTGTGGTCACCCGAGTGCTGATGCAATTGCATGTTGCGGCTGAGGAGACGAAAACAGGATTCAGCCCCGATGAGTTATTGCTGTATTTTAGCGAGCGCCGTTTTGAGTGTTTGAAGGCTACTCACTTATGTGGTGTGATGGGGATGGCTACCAATACTGATGATGAACAACGTATTACTACCGATTTTAAAACGATAAAAGCCACGTTCGATCAAATTCATCTTTTAGCTCCCGATCTTCGCGGCTTTGACATCGTAAGTATGGGCATGAGCGATGATCGAGCCTTGGCCATTGAGTGTGGTTCAACAATGGTAAGAATTGGAACCGACATCTTTGGCCCGCGTCAATATTAGCCGGTAACACAAAGTTGACTTCATATTACAGAAGTCTAATGATATATTAAATAAAAAAACAAAAGGGTTGTCGAGATGACAACCCTTTTGTCAGAAAAGAGGTTTCATGGCTCTTTTCTGTCTGAATCTAAATATTTTCGTTTGTTATATAATTTGCTATCCAGGTGCCTACCTGGTCGGTAGTGTGTGCACCGGTGGCCTGGATGTCGGGGGTGACGATGTTGTTGTCGAGACTTGCATCTACAGCACGGCGAATGCATGTTCCCTCATCGGTAAGACCGAAGTGCTCGAAGAGCATTGCTACTGATAGAATCTGCGCTATCGGATTGGCTATGTTCTTGCCGGCGGCTTCAGGCCAAGATCCGTGTATTGGCTCGAATAACGGAGTCCCGCTGCCTGTTGATGCCGATGGCAGCAGACCCATGGAGCCCGATATTACACTTCCCTCATCGGTCAAGATGTCACCAAATGTGTTTTCAGTTACCATGACATCAAAGAAGCGTGGATCCTGGATCATGCGCATGGCCGCGTTGTCGACATACATGTAATCGGTCGTGACATCAGGATATAGCTTGGACACCTCCTGTGCTGTGTGGCGCCACAACCGTGATGAGGCCAGTACGTTGGCTTTGTCTACAACTGTGAGATGATGACGACGCTGGCGGGCGTATTGGTAGGCTACATGCAGTATGCGCTCAACTTCCTCGCGGGTATACATGCAGGTATCGTAGGCGCGTTCATCGCCTTCGAGTTTCTCCCCAAAATACATACCTCCGGTAAGTTCTCGTATGCACACGAAGTCGGCTCCTTCTATAATGTCGGCCCTCAGCGGTGATTTATGCAGCAGGCAGTTGAAAGTCTGCACCGGTCTGATGTTGGCAAACAGGCCGAGGCTTTTTCTCATTGCAAGCAGGCCTTGCTCAGGTCTAACCTTGGCTTCGGGATCATGGTCATATTTAGGATCGCCTACCGCTGAAAAGAGTACGGCTGTGGCCTCGCGGCACAATTTCAGCGTTTCATCAGGAAACGGATTGCCGCAGGCATCGATTGCCGCAGCTCCCACAAGACCATAGTTAAAAGTGACCGAGTGTCCAAAGCGATGGCACACGGCTTCCATTACAGCGACACCTTGTCGGGATATTTCGGGCCCGATGCCATCTCCGGGTAACACGGCGATATTGAAATGCATGCGGTGTTCGGTTGTGTTTGTGTGCTCGGCTGCTGCCTCGCCAAAAAGTGCGCCTTCTCCGGTTACTTCGTTTCCTACAATGATTCCGGGTTTCACATTAAAACTTATTCCCATTTTCGTAGTTTATTATATCCTCGCGGTGTGACAGCAGATATTCTATATCATCGAGTCCCTCTATGAGGCATTGTTTTTTATAGCTGTTTATCTCAAATGTTTCGCTTTGGCCTGTTTCCAGATTTGTCACGGTTTGTTTTGGTAGGTCGACCGATACTTTTGTTGCCGGATTACGGTCAATCGAGTCGAACAGGTCGTTAATGAACTCTTCTGAGACTACTACCGGAAGGACAAAGCTATTCAGTTCATTATTACGGTGAATGTCAGCGAAAAAAGTAGATATTACCACTCTGAAGCCGTAGTCGGCAATGGCCCACGCCGCGTGTTCGCGACTTGAACCACATCCAAAGTTCTTTCCTGCCACGAGAATGCACCCGCTGTAGCGAGGGTCGTTAAGCGGGCAATCGGGTCGAAGATTACCGTCGGAGTCATATCTCCAATCACGAAAAAGATTCTCCCCAAAGCCTTCACGAGTAGTTGATTTCAGAAAGCGGGCCGGGATTATACGGTCGGTGTCAATGTTATCGTAGGGTAACGGGACACATGTCGATGTTACTATATTGAATTTATGTTTTGGCATAAGGAACGATTTATAGATGTCCGGTAATCGCCACATGTGCAGCTGTGGCAGGTGATGCTAATATAGTGCGGGAATCGGGACCTTGACGTCCTTCAAAATTGCGGTTGGAGGTTGAGACGCATAGCTTTCCGGCCGGAATTTTATCATCGTTCATAGCTAAGCAGGCCGAACATCCTGGCTGTCGCAGTTCAAAGCCGGCTTTTTGAAGTATCTTATCGATTCCTTCCTCAACGATTTGTTTCATTACCGAGCGTGATCCCGGTACGAGCCAGGCCGTTATGCGTTCCGAACGCTTATGTCCGTCAACTACTCGGGCAAATTCTCTGAAGTCTTCTATTCGGCCATTGGTGCAACTGCCTAAGAAAACATAGTCTACAGGTGTTCCTTTTATCGGCTGTCCGGGTGTGAACTGCATGTATTCCAATGCTTTCTCTTCGCTCTCGTTGGTGGGTTCGGGAATCAGTTCATCAATATCGATTCCCATTCCCGGATTAGTGCCGTATGTAACCCTCACTCCAATGTTGGCAGTGTCAAAAGCTACTTCCCTATCAAATTTAGCATCAGGATCGGTGGCAAGTGCCAGCCAGCGTGTAGCGGCTTTGTCAAATTCTTCACCTGTTGCGGGTGAGTGGAGTCGGCCTCTCAGATATTCAACAGTCGTTTGGTCAGGGCCTACCATACCGCCCCGGGCTCCCATCTCGATCGACATGTTGCAGAGGGTCATTCGGCCTTCCATAGAGAGTGACCTGATAGCTTCTCCTGCATATTCTACAAAGTATCCCGTGCAACCATCGGTGCCGAGTTGGGCTATGATATAGAGAGCAACGTCTTTGGCGCTGATTCCCTGTCGAAGTTTCCCGTTTACAGTGATGCGCATTGTTTTGGGTTTAGGCTGCAATATGCACTGTGTGGCGAGAACCATTTCAACCTCGCTTGTTCCTATTCCAAAGGCCACGGCTCCAACGGCCCCATGGGTCGATGTGTGGCTGTCGCCACACACTATAGTGTAGCCCGGGAGAGTAAGGCCTTGCTCGGGTCCTATTACGTGTATTATGCCGTTAAGGTCATGTCCCAATCCATAATAAGTTAAGCAATTATCTGAAGCATTGCTTTTTAGTGTGTCGACAGCATGTCGTGAAACAGGATCGGCGATTGTTTTATCCTGATCATGGGTGGGTATATTATGGTCGGGCGAGCAGAACGTACGCTCTGGTCTGAAAACCTTTAGTCCACGTTGTTTTAGTCCGGCAAATGCCTGAGGAGAAGTGACTTCGTGGCAGTAGTGCCTGTCGATATACAATTGGTCGGGTCCATCGGTGATATGGTTTACAACATGAGCATCCCATATCTTGTCAAAAAGTGTTTTCGGTGTCATTTAACAAACTTGTTTATGGCATCTATAAAAGCTTCGGCACTTGCTGCGATAATATCGGTGTTGGCCGAGAATCCATAGTATTGTCGGCCTTCATGTTCAACAGTCATGTGTACCTTGCCTATGTCGTTGCTGCCTTTGTTAATAGCTTGGATAAGGAACTCTTTGACGAGCATTTGACGTCTTATTATAATCTTGATTGCTGAGATTGCAGCATCAACGGGGCCGTTGCCCGAGGCGCATGCCTCAAATTTCTCACCGGCAATGTTCAAACCTACGCTGGCAACTGATTGCAGTCCTACACCCGATGTTACCTGGAGGTATTCGAGCTTTATACGGTGGTTAGTGCGGTGTGCACCTGCAAGCATCAAGACATCGTCATCGGTGATCTCTTTCTTGCGGTCGGCGAGTTTCAGGAACTCGCTGTAGGCTTTGTCAAGAGCCTCTTTATCGAGTTCAACACCAAGAACATGCATGCGATGTTTAAGAGCAGCGCGTCCGCTTCGGGCAGTCAGTACGATGGAGTTTTCATCAATACCTACATCCTTGGGGTCGATAATCTCATAGCTTTCACGGTTTTTAAGCACGCCGTCCTGATGAATGCCACTTGAATGGGCAAATGCGTTTCGTCCTACTATAGCTTTATTGGGTTGCACCGGCATGTTCATCAAACTTGATACCTGGCGGCTTACAGCGCTTATACGTGTTGAGTTGACATTGGTGTCGAGTCCGAGTTCGTGGTGGGAACGAAGTGCCATGACAACTTCCTCCAAGGCGGTGTTACCGGCTCGTTCTCCAATTCCGTTGATGGTGACTTCGGCTTGGCGTGCACCGCTTATAAGTCCCGACATAGTATTGGCTGTTGCCATTCCAAGGTCATTGTGACAGTGGGTGGAGATCACAACTCGATCGATACCGTTGACATTCTCAACAAGATATTTAATCTTGGCTGCAAATTCAGAAGGGAGGCAATATCCTGTAGTGTCGGGGATGTTAATCACGGTAGCTCCTGCTTTGATGACAGCTTCTACAACTCGTGCCAGATATTCGTTCTCAGTTCTTCCTGCGTCTTCAGCATAGAATTGCACATCCTCAACAAATTTCTTCGCATAGGACACTGCAGCTACGGCACGCTCAATAATCTCTTCGCGATTGGAATTGAATTTGTAACGTATGTGTGGGTCGGAGGTACCTATGCCGGTATGTATTCTTTTATGGCGGGCATACTGTAAAGCCTCGGCTGCTACTTCTATATCCTTTGGAACAGCTCGTGTAAGCGCACATATGGTGGGCCATGTCACAGCTTTGGAGATTTCAACGACCGAATTAAAATCGCCGGGGCTTGAAATGGGAAATCCGGCTTCGATTATATCGACTCCAAGTTCTTCCAGACTCTTTGCTACCTCGATTTTTTCTACTGTGTTGAGTTGACATCCCGGCACTTGTTCGCCGTCGCGCAGTGTAGTGTCAAAAATGAATATTTTATCGCTCATGTATTACTATTTCAAATAAAAACTGTTTTGAGAATGCAAAGTTAAAATAAATAATTGTAATATGATTAAAATTTGGGATAAATTTATTGTCGCTTAGCAAAAAAATAACGCTTTACCTGCCATGAACAGTGTCATGGCGAGATAAAACGTTGGTGTTCAATCTACAAAATATCCACGGTGTATTCAATAAGATAGCCGTGGGTGACCAACCAACAGTCAGAAAAAACCGTCTAAATCGATCGCGTAGCGATCAAACAGTCAGCGTTTTGAATCAAAAATAAATGATTGCTGCTCGCCTTTTTTGACAGAATCGAGGCGAGCAGCAGAAGCTATATTGTGTTTTTTTTAATGTTCGTAGATGATCACGATGGCATTGCCATCGGGGTCGGCGTTTTCGAAGAATGAACGTAGTTCTTCGCTAAATGGAACAATGTCAGGATTCTCATCCAACTGCCTTGCAAAGCCTATTTTTGATAACTTCGGCACATAACAACTTATAAGCTCATCGCAGTTACTCCCTTTTACCGATACTATACTGTGTCCTTCAATAACCAGATTCAATTCTTTATTAAAATTCATGGTTGATGGAACTCGGTATCCGGCTTCATTCTCTTTATCTATCCAGAAGTATCCTTCGTCAGATGGAAACTTTGGCTCAAGGAGAATAAACCTATCGGTCTCAAATATATTCGAAAAACCGCTGAAGTATCTCGATTTGCTTAATTTTATTATATCTACCCAGTCAAACGGCCCTATTTGTGCCACTAATTCCTTTGAAGGAAACTTTTTTCTCATCAAAATTTTATATTTTGGAGTAATATCTCCATTCTCCATTCTAAAAATAGTATCGTTAAGGAATTTTTGGAAAGTAAATCCATCTCCATATGCAGTCATTGGTCGGGTTGCAAATTCTGTCACATATCCTTCTATATAAACCGGAGCGAATGGGTCCAAATTAAAATAACTGTTGTCGGGAGCAATAACAGTGTAGGCTGTGGGCTCAGACTTGCTATCTTCAAACAGATTATTATTGAACATTATGTACCCATCCTTTGATCGTTCGGCATTGCATATTTGTGACAAGTTTATCGGAAAATTTTTTTCATGCTTGAAATCCCCATTTATATCATAGCAAAGCATTTTATTTTTATATGAGTCAATAATACCGATAGTCTTATCTTCGGGATTATAAATAAATCCTGCCATAATTAGATATTCTCCGGGGCCCTCTCCGCGAGTTCCAATCTTGCACCGAAGTTTTCCTGTATTCCGTTCAAAGCAGAAAAGCTCTTTTGCCAGGGTCATTACCAAAAGATACCCGTCGGCATCAATAATTTTGTCAACATAATCAAATATGCAGTCATCGGTCTGTTCGAGCTGGATAAACTTGAATTTGCTGAAAGAGTCAGTGAGTTTCAATTCTCTTGGCGCTTCTTCAAAAACGATCTCATCTATCTCTGAAGCAGCGGTTTTTTGTACACATGAGTACAATGTAAGCGTAGTGGTAAGGGCTATCGTGCCCACAATCAAATCTTTAATGAATATAGTGATCTATAGAGGTTTAGATTGCGTTAAATGTAGGTGACATTTTGCAAAAAGTTTACGAGTGTGTTTGAATTTGACTCTTATTGTTCGTATATAATTACAATAGGATTGCCCTCCGGGTCGGTGTTTTCAAAGAATGGGCGCAACTGATCACTAAAAGGCTTGATCTCGGGATTTCGTTCGAAAGCTCCTTTAAAAGAAAAATTTATTGTTGCTGGCATTATAAAACTTATCAATGCTTTGTCATTACCGCCCTTTACAGAAATTATGCTTTTCCCTTCGATAGCACGTTCTGCCTCCTTACTCATATTATTGGAGGATGCAATCCTTATACCAGTATTAGATTCTTTATCAATCCAGAAATAGCCTTGATCCGATTGGACTGGCTGTATTAAGAGAATGTATTGTTGAGTTTCATAAATTCGGTCAAAGCCTATAAAGTATCCTGTAGATAGCGCCATGTCACAAACATCCTTTTTATGATAAGGTCCAAGATTTGCAACCTGTTCCTTGGTGGCAAGTGGCTTATTCATTAGTAGCTTATATTCCGGACGAATCTCTCCATTGTCGAGTCTGAAAATTGTGTCGTTCAAAAACTTCTGGAAAGTAAATCCGTTGCCGAAGGCTGCCATTGGTTGATCAGCATATGCGGTCATATAATTGCCAACCGATACAGGCGCAAAAGGGTCAAAGCTAAAATAGCTGCTATCGGGCCTTACAACAGTGTAGGCATATTCATTTTCTCCACCATGCATCATTAGGCTCAGCATATAATAGTCGTTCTGCGATCTCTCGATAGATTCTACGTAATTTACCGAGGCTGGGAAAATTCCTTCTTTTAAATATTCACCATCAAGACTGTAGGACAAGGTCCTGTTTTTAAATGCATCAAGAATTACAATGCTTGAGTCGGATGAATTATAATAAAAATCTTTTATCGATAGATATTCCCCTGGCCCCTCGCCTCGTTCTCCCACACGGCATATAAACTTACCGGTTTCAGAATCAAAACAGTACAGTTCATTTCGTATTGTGCTGACTAAAATTCGGTTTTCGGCCAGAGCTATTTTCTTCTCAAAATTTATTACACATTCATCGGTCATTTCGAGTTGTACAAAGTGAACGTTCTTGAACCGGTCGGTCAGCTTAAAATCAGCCGGTGCATCCTCAAATGAAATCTCTACAACATCATATTGAGTTTCTTGCCTTGAACAACAAAACATTAGTACAGAAAAAAACAATACAAATATGCATCGTACCTGTATAATTAAGAATCTCTTCATCTTAATTTGCTTTTAAAGTTGAACTTTTAATCTATCTTACCGTTCGTCTCTCCATTGGTATCATCTGATTGGCCTATTATAAGAGGATGTATATTACCATTATGTAAACCATAATAATCGGCTGCATTGGCCAGACTTAATATAAAGCCGGAAACTATGATGCTATCACATACAAAATTTGCGATTTGTTTTTTCATTTGATATAGTATTTGATATTTTTTTTGCTAATATACACACTACTATCTCCTTTTTGCAAATTTTTTTATATGTTGTTAAACATGTTTTGAAGTGTGTCTGATGAAAAACGCTTTACCTGCCGTGCCGGCTGGCAAGGCGAGGTAAAGCGTTGTATTATAGAGTTAAGTTGGATCGGGATATCCCTTAGAGCAGGCTCCAGGTAACGGTGAGGCCTGCCATCACGATGGCTACCATCGACATTAGTTTGATAAGAATGTTAAGGCTTGGGCCTGATGTGTCCTTGAAGGGGTCACCTACTGTATCTCCTACTACAGTTGCTTTATGAACATCGCTACCCTTACCACCAAAGTTGCCTTCTTCGACATACTTTTTAGCATTGTCCCATGCACCACCGGCGTTGGCCATGAAAACAGCCAGAACAAATCCGGCCGAAAGTCCACCTATCAGCAAGCCGATAACACCGGGAACGCCAAAGATCAAACCAGTGACAATTGGTGCGATGATGGCAAGAATAGAGGGGAATACCATTTCGCGCTGTGCACCTTTGGTTGAGATCTGTACGCAGCGGGCGTAGTCGGGTTCTCCTTCACCAGTGAGGATACCTTTGATTTCACGGAATTGACGACGCACTTCGTCGACCATGTGGGCAGCAGCACGTCCTACTGCATTCATTGTCAATCCACAGAACAGGAATGCCATCATTGCACCTATGAACATACCCGAAAGTACCATTGGGTTCATCAGGTCCACGTGGTAGTAGTTCATGAAGTCAGTGAATGTAGCCTCATGCAAAGCTTTGGTTATTGCTATTTCATTGCCGTTGGGATCAATTGTTGTGCCGAGTTGTATGAACTGCGTTCCTAAACGTTCGAGTCCGATGCGTATCTCTTCGATATAGCTGGCAAGAAGAGCTAAGCCGGTAAGAGCGGCCGAGCCGATGGCAAAGCCTTTGCCGGTAGCAGCTGTTGTGTTGCCAAGTGAGTCGAGAGCATCAGTGCGGCGGCGCACTTCCTTACCAAGACCGGCCATCTCTGCGTTACCACCGGCATTGTCTGCGATGGGACCGTAAGCATCGGTGGCGAGAGTGATTCCGAGTGTTGAAAGCATACCCACTGCTGCAATACCAATGCCATAGAGACCGTGGCTCACGTCGGCCATGTTCCACTGGGCAGCGAGGCCATATGACAATATGATACCTAAAACAACCGATATTACAGGTATGGCAGTTGAAACCATGCCAAGACCAATACCTGAAATGATTACAGTTGCAGGGCCGGTTTCACCGCTCTTTGAAAGGCGCTGTGTGGGCTTATAGGATTGAGATGTATAATACTCAGTTGCACGACCGATTATGATACCTACAAGTAATCCCACAACAACAGCAAGCGATAGGTTAACCCAGTTGGCGATACCAAGCCAGTAGAGAATGCCAAAGGTGGCGGCAACAATGAGAGCCGAACTTAGGTTGGTTCCTACAGCTAATGAGTTAAGCAGGTTTTTCATTGAAGCGTTCTCGTTGGTCTTTACAGCAAAGATACCTATGATAGAGAGTATTATGCCAACGGCAGCTATCAGCATTGGTGCTACAACTGCCTTGAATTGCATGTCAACGTCACCCGATGTCATGTAGGCGGCAGCTCCTAATGCGGCGGTAGCGAGAATTGAACCGCAGTAGCTTTCATAGAGGTCGGCTCCCATACCGGCAACGTCACCTACGTTGTCGCCAACATTATCAGCAATGGTTGCAGGGTTGCGGGGGTCATCTTCAGGAATACCGGCTTCAACTTTACCAACAAGGTCGGCACCTACATCGGCAGCCTTGGTGTAGATACCGCCACCTACGCGTGCAAACAGAGCTTGGGTTGAGGCGCCCATGCCGAAGGTAAGCATAGTAGTTGTGATGAAGCATAACTTTGATGTGCCGTCAAGATCGGTTTTCACATAGTTGAGCAGTACATACCAGAAGGATATGTCAAGAAGGCCGAGGCCTACAACAACAAGTCCCATCACAGCACCTGAGCGAAATGCTACACGAAGACCGCGATTAAGCGATTCGCGGGCAGCATTGGCTGTACGGGCCGATGCATAAGTCGCTGTTTTCATACCAAGGAATCCGGCCAGACCAGAGAAGAAACCTCCGGTGAGGAATGCGATTGGTACCCAAGGATTCTGTAGATTGAAATAAGCCATAACGCCAAACAAAACCACCAGGCACGCAAAAACTATACCTACGATTTTGTATTGTTGTTTGAGATAGGACATAGCGCCTTTACGCACATGTCCTGCGATTTTTTTCATTAGATCGGTGCCTTCGCTCTCTTTTTTCATACCATTGTAGAAGTACCATGCAAGTACCAATGCAATGATTGAGGCTACTGGAACGATCCAGAAGATAGGTTGTACCATGTGTAATTAAAATTTAAGTAAGAAAATGTGATTTTAGTTGGAATTGAATTATATTAATATCCCTTAGGCTTTAATAAAAGGAGATATTCATGCATTTCTTTTAGTACTCGGCCGAGTAGCGTAGCATCTGGTCGATATATCCTTCACTATAGTCGATGGTGACATCGGTGATGTTGCCATCGTTGTCGGTTACAGCTTTGTAGACAGGGTTAACAAAGCCTTTGTATGGCGCTATGTCAAGTGTGGCATAGCGGTCAAGTATCTCCTTGTGAAGTTCCGGATCAACTTTTACGGCATACTGTTCAACGAGAGTTTCACCGGCTTTATAATCGCCTTCGCTCTTAATGCGTTGTATTTCACTGAGTAATTGACCGAATAGTTCACGCAATTTGTCGTAGTCGTTGATAATGAGTTGGGTCTTGCCATTCTCTTTTACCATATCCACTACATTGTCGGCAGCGCCGTGTTCCATTGCCCAGCGTGAGATGAGAGCGCGGTTGCGCATGTGAGCTTCTTCGATATCTTTGCCTGGCTCGATACGCTGCAATTGTGTCATCAGACCGTTGAGCATGTACTTGTAGTACTCAGCTTTATAAGCATCGGGATTGTCCAGAAGACCTAATTCTATAAGCTTGGGATCGGCAAGATAATATAGCGCAAACAGGTCAGCGCGAGTTTCCTCCAATGTTGAGCCGTGAGCTTTAAGGGCATCGGGGTCTACACCGGGCAGTAACTGTCCAGAGCCGTGACCGAGACACTCGTGAAGGTCGGTGTGCAGATTGTCGGTTATAAACAGATAGTCATCGAGAAGTTGACGCGTTTCGGCATCATGCACAAACTCCTCGTTGAAGCCGTTGCCGTGGGCGGCGGCATCGTAGGCTTGTGTTATATTCTCGATGGTAACTGATTTTGAACCGTGTTGTGCCCGTATCCAGTTAGCGTTAGGAAGGTTGATACCAATAGGAGTTGCCGGGTATGAGTCTCCGGCGAGAATTGCGGCAGTGATAACTTTAGCCGAAACACCTTTGACGTGTGGTTTGCGGAATCGGGGGTCAACAGGAGAATGTTCCTCAAACCATTGTGCGTTGGATGAAAGAACCTCGGTTCGTTCCGAAGCTTCGTTGTTCTTGAAATTTACTATTGACTCCCACGAGCCCGTCATTCCTAATGGGTCGCCATAGCTTTCTATGAATCCGTTGATGAAATCAACACGGGAAGCTGTATCACCGGCCCATGTGATAGAATACTCGTCAAACATCTTCAGATCACCTGTCTGGTAAAAATCTATAAGTTGATTGATGGTCTTGCGTTGGTTGTCGTTCTCGGCATATTGTGATGCCTTTTGAAGATTTTCAACAATCTTCTCAATTTTATCGCTGTATAATCCTCCAACTTTATACTGTTGCTCAATAACTTTGCCATCATTGTCGATAGTGACACGAGTGTTCAATCCATAGGATATCGGAGTCAGGTCGGTAGTGTCTTTTAAGGCAGCGTAGTAGTCTTCTACTTGTTTCTGTGTAACGCCATCATACATATTCATTGCCGATGTTACGATGAGATCCTCACCGGCAGCCTGATTCACGCGTTTTGCCATGAATGATGGGTCGAAAATATATTTGTATATAATGGCATCGGCCTGAGCATCGCGTGGTTCTCCTTCAATGTTTGAAACCTGTGTCTCGAGCCATTCCTGAGAGAAACGTGGAGTGAACTTGTCCATCGAGTAGTGATGGTGCAGACCGTTGGCAAACCAAACCTGTTTCAGATAGGTCTCGAAAGCTTTGAAGTTTGGATCCTCACGGTCACCGTTGTAGTTTTGATATACATCTTCAAGTAAACCACGTGTAGCCAGATTATACTTGCAGTTCTGATCCCAAAGAATATCGCGTCCCCAAAGAGCGGCTTCCTGGAGATAATATACCAGTCGCTTTTGATCGGGTGTGAGATTCTCAAAATCGGGTACTTGATAACGTAGCACCTCGATGTCTTCAAAGCGGTCGACATGATAGTCGAACGATTCATCGGCTTTACCTCGGCAAGCCGTTAGAGCCGCTGTCAAAGCTAAGCAAGACGCCATTGTAGTAAGTTTAGACATTGTTTATATAAATTTTTAATATCAATATTGTTTAATCAGGGTTCGATAATGCTCTTAGAGCCTGTCTGGTTTTAACTCGTATTAAGATCGAGAGTCAATTTTATGCGAATTTTAAATTGTGAAGAAGGAACGTAGCGAGCTACGTGACTGATGAATAATCT
>CANOKG010000032.1 GCA_947566655.1 uncultured Muribaculaceae bacterium
GCTGTAGCTCGATGATAGCTCCGGTAACATTCGGTAAAGTGGGAATTTCAAAATTGATAGAGGAGAAGCGAAATGAGGTTAACCGGTTTTATCCTATTAAGTGGCACGAAGACCAGTTTGTTTTGAATAGTGACTTCCGGCATCCTACCAGAGGATTAGGATTTTATCACAATAGTAACCTTTCTTTAGGAAATTGGTCGTTATCGGCGGCTATACGTCTTGACATAGAAGAGCCGAAACTTGATTTCCATAGCTTCACATCTACCGGCTATACTATTTGGAATATGACAGATCCTGAATCACCGCAATTTTTCAAGGATGTCTTTGTTGAGCTTGATGAATCGGGAGTGTTGTCGCACACGTATGTTGAAATACTGCCTAAAGTAACGGCTTTGTATAATTTGGACGGTGGAGTAGGAAATGTTTATGCTTCGGTTGCAAAAGGCTACAAGCCTGGTGGATACAATACTCAAATGTTCAGCGATTTTCTTCAACAGAAGCTTATGGCTACAATGGGTTTGAGCGAGTTATATGATGCGGATCAAATCATTGGGTATAGGCCGGAACGTAGCTGGAACTACGAAGTTGGTGCACATCTTGATTTTCTTGATGGAGATCTCTCTGTTGACCTCGCGGCCTTCTATGTAGATTGTCACGATCAACAGCTTACCCGATTCCCTAATGGTACTACAACCGGTCGAATAATGGACAACGCCGGTCGCACTCGTAGCATTGGTGGCGAATTGGCTCTGAGGTATAATATTTCCAATCATTGGTTGGCCAATTTCTCATGGGGATATGCCGATGCCCGTTTTGTTGACTATAATGATGGCATGAGCGATTTTAGTGGCAAACATGTGCCATATGCTCCACTTAATACTATGTTTGGCCAACTTATCTATGAGACGACATTTAACGGCTTTGTAGATCGTTTACAAGCAGTGGTTGGTGTACGTGGAACCGGTACGATTTATTGGAATGAATCCAATAGTTCCAAACAACGTTTTTATGCTCCGGTGAATTTATCGCTAAATTTATATTCAGGAATTTTCTCGGTGAAATTCTGGGCCGAAAATGTTAACGCTGTGAAATATTCTACGTTTTATTTTAAATCGATGGGTAATGAGTTTATACAACGTGGTGCTCCTTTTATCTGTGGTATGTCGTTAACTATGCAACTTGATTTTGGCTTGCAATAATTAACACCACTATTACGTTATAACATAGTGATGATTAGTAGATAATATTATTAAATTGAATATAACAAAATGAAGCAAATTAAATTATTTTCAGTATTGCTGCTTACAGTGATAATGACATCTTGTTTTGGCGATTCCAACAATACTTTGACTCAGGATTTTTCGTCCTATTGCACAAGCTATGTTGTTGATACAACAACAGGAACTACAGCTATATCAAATGGAGCCACTTATAAAGCTAAAAATAATATAGACAAAGGAACTATGACTTTGGAGGTGAGTGGCCTTAAGTTGCCTAACGGTACATATATGGCCTTTACGCTTGAAGATCAACGTTACATCTATAATGAGAAAGGTGCTATAGTTATTAATGTACCCAGCGCAATTACTGTTATGGGAGATATGTCTCATACTATTACAAACTTGTACTTCGAATACTATAGCCGCTATCTTGGTACTCAGGCATTTCCTATGATTGTAATGAATTTTACTATCGACTATCAGTATACTACACGTGTGATTTATAATCCTGCTTACTATTGGGGTACTACAACGATTACCGATCAAGAGGGCAATGTATTTACCAACAGTGAGCAAAGTTCGTTTTATGGTGTGCAATTTGATATAGAGAAAAACAAAGCTATTTTCGGAGCGTTTAATGCAAAATTTAACGCCAATATGCCATCTATGAATATGACATTCAAAGATCTCGATTACACACTGTCAACCACCAGCTACACAGTTTCAAAAGATGAGATAATTCCCACGATCGGTGATACTCCATATCCCAGTTATAAGATTACCGATTTTCATATGACAGGTACTTGGGGAGGTAACCAGTATGTTAGCTTTACTTGTACTATAGACACGGAGAAGCTAAAAGGTACTTATCGTGTATCGGCTTCATTAGCAATCCTACCGCCTAATACTTCTAATAATTAATTCATGTTTGCTTGGTTTAAGAAACAAGCAACTCTCCAGTTGCCGTTTCACACCGATATTCATTGTCATTTGACTCCGGGCGTTGACGATGGTTCTCAATCGGTCGAAAAATCGGTTGATCTAATGAAACATATGCAACAGTGGGGAATTACGCGTATTATCCCGACACCTCATGTTACTGAGGATACATACGAAAACACTCCGGCCATCATTGCTCCAGCTTATAGAGCATTGGTGGCCGGTGCCGCAGATGCCGGGGTGGATATAGAGCTTCTACCCCCTTCGGGTGAGTACCGATTGGATAATTTCTTTATTGAACAGCTCGGCAAGGGAGATGTGAAGCCGCTCCGTGATTCATATTTGCTTGTTGAAAACAGCTTTTCGGTCGAGCCTTGGGGTATTGACAATACTCTATATATGTTGACATTGAGGGGATTTCGTCCAGTTTTGGCTCACCCCGAACGTTATGTCTATTATCACAAGCATTTAGATAGGTATAGGCAGTTGCATGACAGTGGAGTTCTGTTTCAGTGTAACTTGATGAGTCTGGGAGGCTACTATGGTAAGGATGTTAAATTTGTCGCTAATAAATTGCTCGAAGAAAATTTAATCGATTTTCTTGGAACTGATCTTCACGGTATGAGGCATGTTGTTTTTATAGAGGACTACATGAAGACATCCCATTTTTGCAGGGTCTCAGACAGGCTGAAAGACCGAATACTCAACGATCGAATCTAATTACTACCATAATTAATCATGGATATACTCGATAAAGATATTTTGATTGTAGGGTCACAGGAGTTTGTCGCTCCCTATATTTATCGTGAGCTGGAGAAGCATATTTCGTCCAATGCCCGTTTGTGGCTTCTGGGTACCGGGCCGCTGGCAGGTATAAACTTTGATTTGTCAAATGGAGTCGTCTCTCTACCTGCAAAAATGGACACTGTTATATATTGTGATTCTATTGACACCCGCGTAAAGTCATATACCAGCGAAACGGCTCTGTGTGCAGTTGGCAATTTAGTGAAATCGTTCAGCAACTCAGTTCCAAGTAATATGGTATATATATCTACTGTCGATGTATATGGAATTGAGGAGGGTGATTTAATTACTGAAGAGTTAACTCCCAAACCGTTAGATCGCTTTGCTATGGCAAAGTTTGATGTTGAAATATTCTTGACGCGTTGGTGTAAAGAGCATGGAGTTTCGCTTGCTATTTTACGTCCAGCTCGCATTGTAGGTACCGGAATGGGGGGTAATCTCCGTATATTGGTTAACCGTATTTACCGAGGTTCTTATCGCCACATAGCCGGTAATGACTCTCGTGTGAGCGTCGTACATGCTGAGTCGTTGGCCAAAGCTGTTGCCAAAACGATTGGACTCAACGGCATTTGGAATGTAACTGATGGTGTTGACCCTATGCGATTCGATTTAGCTGAAGCTTTGTCGTGGCGAATGGGAAATAAGCGAATTTATACGTTAAAATCTCACGAAGCCCGAATTATAGCACGTGTCAACGATTATATACCTATGTTTTGGTTAGATACTGCTGCTTTAAAGCGGGAGTTGACTACTTTGACTTTTAGTGGTGCAAAACTCAGGGATGAAGTTGGCTTTGTACCTCAGTCGGTAGTGGATTTTCTGCGCACTCATGATTATAATGAACAAAGTCTTTGAAAGAGTAGATGGGCAAGTTTATTGATTCGATAATCAGTGGTGTTAAAATATTACTCCAATCGAGACGTAACAATTTCCCCAAGGGTATTGGCCGTAGTAATGCTCTGGTTATTATGGGCAATGGGCCATCGCTTAACGATATTTTTCGTAATGACATGTCGATTTTGAAATCGGTAGATTCTATGGCCGTAAATTTCGCAGCAAACAGTCCTGAATTCTTCGAGCTTAAGCCTCGGTATTATACCATAGCCGACCCTCATTTTTATAAACTCACCGATGATTCAAATGTAAAGCTACTATTGCAGAATCTTTCTATAGTCGACTGGGATTTGACGCTGTTTGTTCCGTCTAAAGGTAGATCGCTGGCACGGTTTATTTCTTCAAAATGTGTGAAGGTTGTCACATTTAACGCGGTAGGTGTTGAGGGTTGGAATTGGTTTACTTCTTTGGCTTTTGACCTTCGCCTTGGAATGCCTCGTCCTCGTAATGTCTTGATTCCATCTATAATGATAGGAGCATGGATGGGGTATAAAAAAATATATTTGGTCGGAGCCGATCATTCCTGGACCTCTTCGTTAAGTGTTGACGATAACAACAAAGTTGTTACAAATCTACCTCATTTTTATGCCGATAGTGCCGAAGAACTTAATCGCATTAAGAAAGTGTATGCCGAAGTTCCGCTACATTCACTTTTTCATAGCTACTACGTAGCATTCAAAGCTTACCATGAAATTCAGCGTTGGGCACGGTCTCGTTCTATATATATATATAATGGCACCTCCGGTAGTTTTATTGATGCATTTCCGAGATGTTCTATTTCGAACGTATTACAATAATATGTGTAGTTTTGTAATATGTATTAGGTGTTTTGTAACACTATAACTAAGGGTGTTATAAATGTAGTAGTTGTTTATTTTTACAAGTGTCTATAATACAGTAAAGTAAGTGTAGTTAATGTATTTTAACTAAAAAATCAATGAAAAATAATTGAAATATTTTTGTAATAATAATTTCTGTTGTATCTTTGTAATGTCAATGTAACACAAACGTAATGATGACATCCGAAAACAATAATTACTAACTGCAAAAACGTTTCAACTATGAGTTCTAAAAATTTCCAAACTAAGCTTCTTGCTCTTCAAAGCAATCTTTTAAACTTTGCATATCTGTTGACCAACAACCGTGATGATGCCTATGATCTGTTGCAAGACACTACACTCAAGGCTCTTGATAATGAAGAGAAATATATCGATAATGTAAATTTCAAGGGTTGGGTCTTTACGATTATGCGCAACATCTTTATCAATAATTACCGTAAAGTTGTTCGTTCAGCAACAATCATTGATCAAACTGAGGATCTGTATCATCTTAATTTGCCTCAGGACTCGGGTTTGGATACCCCGGAGGGATCGGTTGCGGCTAAGGAGATAACAGCAGCGATCAATTCATTTAGCGATGATTATCGCATACCTTTCTCTATGCATGTTGCCGGTTACAAATACAGTGAAATATCTGAAAAAATGGGACTTCCCCTCGGTACTGTTAAAAGTCGTATTTTCTTCGCTCGACAAAAGTTGCAGGAAATGCTTGCTGATTATAAATAAGCCTTTAATACATGTTCGAGTCATTGTTGGCTAAAACTTAAATATAATAAATCTTTTAGAACTCGCATGCTAAAACACACAAATATAGATCTTTAGATACTGAACTTTTATTGATTTATAACTATTGAAAAACACACATGGATGCAGGTGGCCGTTCTCAACGAAGAGAGCGGCCGCTTGCTGTGATATTGTGCCTCATTTAATGAGAGACATTGTTTCAAAAATTAATGTTAAACAATGAATCGTTTAAGCAATTTTTCTTACTTTTGCTTTATGAATAAATGTACGACAATACTTAGATCCACTTTAGTGTGGATGACTCTACTGTATGCCGCCTTTACTGTACGAGCCCAGATTAATGCAGAACAAGTGATGCGCATAGGTCAAAATGCACTCTATTTTGATGATTATGTGGTTTCCATTCAGTATTTTAATCAGGCTATTCAGGCAAAGCCTTATTTGGCATTGCCATATTTTTACCGAGCCATTGCAAAGTTGAATCTTGATGATTATCTCGGTGCCGAACTTGATGCTACAGAAGCTGTGAAACGCAATCCTTTCTTAGCCGATGCTTTTGAAGTAAGAGGTGTCGCACGTCAAAGTCAGGGTAACGCGGCTGGTGCAGTCGATGACTATAATGAGGCTTTGAAGTTATTACCTGAAAATAAAGGGTTGTTATACAATAAGGCATTGGCACAGAATGATATTAAGGACTACGAAGGTGCTTCGGAGACTTATGAGCGATTATTGAAGGCCTATCCTAAATATGAAAACGCTTATTTTGGGCGAGCTCAACTAAGGTTAGCCATGGGCGATACTCTACAAGCTAAAACTGATCTGGATAAAGCTATTGAACTGAATAAGAATTTGACCGGAGCCTATGTTATTAGAGCTGAAATAGCTATTAAACAAAAGGATAGTGATCTTAAATCGGCCTTGGCAGATTTGGACCATGCTGTAAAGTTGCAGCCTAAATCGGCCGGTTTGTACATTAACCGTGCATATGTAAGGTATATGACCGATGATTTTAGAGGAGCTATGGCTGATTACGATACGTCGATATCATTGGATCCACTGAATGCAGTCTCTTATTTTAACCGTGGATTGTTGAGGATGCAGACTCTTGATAATGACCGAGCGCTAACCGATTTCAATCAGGTGTTGCAGCTTGATCCCAACGATTATAGAGCTCTATACAATAGGGCTATGATCAATGAAACGAAAGGTGATTATCAAAGTTCAGTAGCCGACCTGTCTCGTATAGTTGATGCTTTCCCCGACTTTGCCGGAGCCCGTTATAGTCGATTCCTTGTCTATGACAAGATGGGTGATAGAAAAAAAGCGATGAAAGACTATGATGATGCCATGGCTCTATTTAAGCAAGATCGACGTAGGTTAGAGCAGCAACAAACAGAGATGGCCAATCCCGATATCACATCGGCAGCTCCCCGACGTGATGCGACCGATGATGCGACAATGGCCAAAGAGAGTGCCGATGACGTTGCACGTCGTTTCTCAACACTGGTTACCATAGAAAATAAAGTAGATGTTGCCGAAGAACACAATAATAAAAGTATAAGAGGTAAGGTTCAAGACCGCAATCAAACTATTGTGCTGGAACCGATGTTTAAACTAAGCTTCTATGCCGATGAAGATGCTGTGTCAAACTCAGCTATATACACTATTCCCGAAGTTGATGCTGCCAATTCAACGAGAGCATTGCGACAGCCATTGGTAGTGGTCCTTCATGATACCGGACCACAGGGTGAAGATGAAATATCTCGTCATTTCCAGTCGGTCGATTACTATAATTCTTATTTGTCGACCCACACACCTCGTGCTATTGATTACCTTGGTCGAGGAATGGACTTTATGATGCTTCACAACTATCAGGCCGCTATAGCTGATTTCAGCAGTGCATTGACGCTTACTCCCGATTTCGCCATTGCTTACCTTATGCGAGCCAATGTCCGTTACCGTGAATTGAAGGCACGAGAGGGTGCTGAGGCAATGGATTCGGATAAGAAAGAGGATCGCAGGTTGGCAGGTGCTCGCAATGTATCGGCCTATGCTGAGATGCTTGCCGATATTGAGCATGTAATCAATCTGTCACCGCGAATGGCGATTGCCTACTATAACAAAGGGTGTATACTTGCCGAACAAGGTTATATTGATGGAGCAATTCAAGCCTTTGGAAAAGCTATAGAGCTGGAGCCGAGGCTGGGTGTCGCATTTTACAATCGCGGCTATCTTTATTTGCAGATTGGAGATAGTACGAACGGTATGGCTGATTTAAGCCGAGCCGGAGAACTTGGTATTGTGTCAAGCTATAATTTGCTTAAACGAATGAGACGTTGAAATATAATTTTTTACAACCAAAATAATTACCTGCCATGTTAAATCAACAAGACCAACAAACGCTTGCAAGCCGAGGTATCTCAGAGACTCAGCTTCTGGAACAGATTAAGCGTTTTGAAACCGGATTCCCATATCTTCGTATTGCCGACTCAGCGCGAGTTGGAGCCGGGATAGTCGCATTGGAACCTTATCAAGAAGACGAAGCTATAGCTCGCTGGGATAAATACCTCGCTGACGGAGGTTCGGTGTCTAAATTCGTTCCTGCATCGGGCGCTGCTTCCCGCATGTTTAAAGCTTTGTTTGCATTTGTTGATGGTAACGAGACGGCCCCTGCTCCCGGTAGCGATGTTGACAAACTTATAAAGGAGATAGATCATGTTCCATTTTATGAGGAACTTGATGAGGTGATGCATCGTCTTCATGGGATGTCGATCAATGAACTTATCTCCGAGGGGCGCTATAAAGACATTATTGCCGGGATTATTGGTGCTGACGGATTGAATTATGGCAACCTGCCTAAAGGATTATTGTCGTTCCATGCCTATAATGATGGGACTGTTAGGACTCCGGTAGAAGAACAACTTGTTGAGGGCGCACAGTCGGCCACTGATGCCAACGGTCACGTAAATCTGCATTTCACCGTTTCGGGTAATCATCGCCATCTTTTCGAAGCAAAACTGAGTAAGTCTATTCCTGAGGTAGAGAAAAAGCTGGGTGTGAAATTTGACGTGTCAATGTCAGAACAGAAACCATCAACTGATACAGTTGCCGTTAACCCCGACAATACGCTTTTCCGCGAAGACGGCAACCTTGTGTTTCGTCCCGGAGGTCACGGCTCGTTGATTCAGAATCTTAACGATATGGAGTCAACGGTGGTGTTTATCAAGAATATCGACAATGTCGTACCCGATTCAAAACGCGAATCCACTCTACGTTATAAGAAGGTGCTTGCCGGTTATCTAATTGAATTACATGATGTGATTGCTGCGTATTTGGATATATTGGCAACCGGTAACTATGATAGAGCTAAACTCAATGAGATACTTGCTTTTGTAACCTACAGGCTTTCTATTTCTAACAGTAAGACCGATGGTATGAGTGATAGCGACCTCGCTGTTTATCTACAGACCAAATTAAACCGTCCGCTGAGGGTGTGTGGCATGGTGCGCAATGAAGGAGAACCAGGCGGAGGTCCTTATTTGGCCTACAATCCTGATGGTACTGTATCACCACAAGTGCTCGAAAGTACACAGATAGATCCCGACAACAGCGAGTATGCGGCGATGGTATCAAAGGCTACCCACTTTAATCCGGTCGATCTTGTATGTTATATCAAGGATGTTGACGGTAAAAAATTTGACTTGCCTAAATATGTTGATCCAGCTACCGGCTTTATATCGAGCAAATCGCTGCATGGCAAAACTCTGCGTGCGCTCGAATTGCCCGGTCTGTGGAATGGCGCTATGAGCGACTGGACTACTGTATTTGTTGAAGTGCCTATCTCTACATTCAACCCGGTAAAAACTGTAAACGACCTGTTGCGTCCTGTGCATCAAGGCCGATAAGAAAATATTATCATCTTATAAAGAAGAGCGTTGCTGCGGTCTATATAACTACGCAGCAATGCTCTTCTTGGCTTCTGCGGCTTGCAGTCGAACAAAATTTAACCTCATGTAGGCGTGATTATAGGTGATAATTCATTATCTTTGTCGTAAAATGTGAATCGACCTCTCAATGCGTCAAAATATATGTAGAGCATTTTTGCTCAGCTTATTGATTATCAGTACAATTTATTCTGCTCTGGCTGCATGCGAAGAAGCTGGAGATTCAATTCGTGTACTGTCTTCAGAATTGACGCCGGTGGAGGAGCAGATTGACACTGTAGGCCGACGAGCAAAGATTGATTCATTGCCTTTGCTTCCCCGTTTACAAAACAATGGTTCCCGCTTTATAAAACAAAAGGTTGATCTTGATGCCGTTGCTAACTTTGAGTCTAACGACTCGGTGGTTATGTTTGGCCGCAATCTTATATATTTGTATGGTGATGCTCAGGTTACCTATGGAGACCTGAAACTTGATGCAGCTGAGGTAAACGTAGACTTGCGCACGAGCGATGTATACGCTTTAGGGCGCACAGACTCGACAGGTCAGCTCGTTGGAACTCCTATATTTGAGGAGAAGGGTACTCCCTACGAAAGTGAGACTATGAGCTATAATTTCAAAACACAGAAAGGCTTTATTACCAATGTAGTGACACAACAGGGAGAGGGATATATAACGGGTGGTCGAGCAAAGAAAAATGAAGACAATTCGTTCTATTTTGTTGATGGAAAATACTCGACATGTGACAATCACGATGATCCTCACTTCTACTTGCAACTCACTCGCTCAAAGATGAATGTGGGTAAAAACGTTGTGACCGGGCCCGCTTATATGGTACTCGCCGGCCTGCCTCTGCCAATAGCTGTACCATTTGGTTATTTTCCATTCAGTGAGAGTTATGCCTCGGGCGTCATTGTGCCCACTTTTGGCGATGATTATAATAGAGGTTTCTATTTAAGCAACGGAGGATATTACTTCGCGATAAACGACAATATCGATCTTGCTCTCACAGGAGAAGTCTATACCAAGGGATCCTGGGGATTGAACGCGCAGTCAACCTATAACAAGCGTTATAAATATTCAGGTAATTTTGCGATCAATTATTTGACTACAATTACCGGCGATAAAGGACAAAGTGATTACTCCAAGGCTACAAACTTCCAGGTTAGATGGAGCCATAGTCAAGATTCTAAAGCTAATCCCAACATGACTCTTTCTGCATCGGTAAACTTCACTACCTCGGGTTATACCCGTAACGACCTTAACAGCTACTATTCATCGGGATTTACCGAGAACACTAAGAGTTCTACAGTCAATATGACTTATAAAATTCCAAATAGCAAATGGTCGGTATCGAGTACGATGAATGTGTCTCAGCGCACCCAAGACTCAACCCTTACCGTTTCGTTCCCCAATTTTACCGTTACGATGAGTCAATTGTATCCTTTCAAGCGCAAGCGTGCTGTAGGTGATGAACGATGGTATGAGAAAATAAGAATGTCTTATTCGGGACAGTTCCAAAATTCATTGACTGCCAATCAAAATCAGTTTTTTAAAAAGAGCTTGATCAAAGATTGGCGCAATGGAATGAAGCACTCCATTCCAGTATCGGCAACATTCAATCTGTTTAAATACATTAACCTGACCCCATCGGTAACGCTCAACGACCGAATGTATACCAATAAAGTGCGTCGTCAGTGGGATCCAAATGCTGCAGCTGAGGTATGTGACACAACCTATAGCTTCTATAATGTGTGGGATTTCAATGCTTCGGTATCGATGGACACAAAAATTTATGGTTTCTTTCAGCCGTTACCATTTCTTGGGGATAAAGTCAAGATGATAAGACACGTTATCACACCTACGGTATCATTCAGCGCGTCTCCCGATTTTTCGTCTCCGTTCTTCGGCTACTATGGTAACTATCAATACACAAATACAGCCGGTGAAGTCGTAAACCGTAAATATTCCATGTTCCCGAATTCATTGTATGGTGTGCCTGAGCAGGGTAAAACCGGTTCTGTTTCAGTGTCGATTGCCAATAACTTGGAGATGAAGGTTAAAAGTGATAACGACAGTATTGGTGAAAAAAAAGTTTCACTAATCGAAAATTTTACCGTGTCACAAAGTTACAACTTTGCTGCCGACTCGCTTAACTGGAGTAATATCAACACTTCTATACTTTTAAGACTTGTTAAAAATTTCAATCTGAATCTATCGGCTGTTTGGGATGTTTACACATACCAACTTAACGAGGCCGGTAATCCTGTACGTGTTAACAAAACTCGCCTTCAGGCAGGCAAAGGACTGGCCAAGCTCTCCAGTACAGGTACTTCTTTCTCATATACTTTCAATAACGATACGTTCAAAAATTTGTTTGGTAAGAAAGATGACAGTTCTAAGCGAAATCAAGATACTGAAGAAGAAAACTCTGAAGAAACTGATGAAGACCCGGTAGAGTCACGGCGTCCTCGCAGTATACGTCACCATGATGACAAAGAAAAAGTGGCGGTTGGCAATGACGGCTATATGCAATGGGCCGTTCCGTGGAGTCTTACATTCAACTACTCGGTCAACTATGGTTACGGAGCCTTCAATAAAAAGAAAATGGAGTATGAGGGTAAGATAACGCAAAATCTGAGTTTTTCGGGCAATATTCGACCTACAGCCAACTGGAACTTTAGCTTCAGCGCCAGCTACAATTTCGATACCCACAAACTTGCCTATATGAACTGTAACATATCGCGTGACCTACACTGTTTTACAATGTCGGCAAGTGTCATTCCTGTGGGGCCATACAAGAGCTTCAATTTTCACATATCTGTCAAGTCGTCATTGTTGAGCGATCTTAAGTATGATAAACGTTCATCCAGTTCAACCGGTGTTACATGGTATTAGCCGAGGTGTGAGGTTTTGACTCAAAAATAGAATCAAATATTAAAAAAATTAAATCAGTTCTATAAAACTAATCTATAGTCAATGTTGTCAATCAACGAAAATAGCGCTTCGATGCGCACTTTAAATAGGCGAACCGCGTTGGCTGCCAATGCCGGCATGTTGTTCACTTGTGTAGTGTGGGGTGTATCGTTTGTTTCGACTAAGGTTTTAAGCAATCATGGCTTATCGCCCGTAGAGATTTATCTGTGTCGGTTTATTCTTGCATATCTTGTTTTACTGGCCGTAAGCCACCGTTATTTCCGTAGCTATTCGTGGCGCGATGAAGTCCTGTTTTTACTTTTAGGGTTATCGGGAGGATCCATTTATTTCATCACCGAGAATATAGCCGTGACAAAGACTGCTGTGGCCAACGTGTCGCTTATAACTACGTTATCTCCATTGATAACCACATTTCTTGTAGGTGCATTATATAGAAGTGAACGACCGGGGCGTTGGGTTGTCATAGGGTCATTGATTGCATTATGTGGTGTTGTGATGGTTGTTTTTGGCGATGCCGGTAGTGCTGAATTACATCCTGCCGGTGATCTATTGGCTTTGGGGGCTGCAATAAGTTTCTCCATCTATAGCATCTTAATAAAGAAAGTGAATGCTACATATTCTACCTGGTTTATAACCCGCAAAACTTTCTTTTACGGCATTATAACCGCGCTCCCTTTTTTGGTAATGGAACCACAACATGCTCCACTTGAAACTTATGCAAGTGCCGAGGTGTGGGGAAATCTACTGTTCTTAGGCCTTGTGTGTTCGTTTTTAGCCTATATGTTTATGGCCAAGGCTATTACTATAATAGGACCGGTAAAAGCATCCAACTTCCTCTATATTCAGCCTATAGTTACTCTGTTTGCCGGCTGGTTCATAGTCAATGAGAGAGTAGGGTGGACCGGTTGGGTGGGCTGTATGATGATCATAGGTGGGCTGTGGCTCGGTGAGGAACTGACCCGCCGCTTTAGTAAGAAAATAGAATCTCTTCCCTGATTTATACTGCAAATATACAATGATTTGTTGTAAGTACAAGTGGTAATTTTCTTTTTGGCTATGAATTTGAACTGCTCGCTTGGAAGATCAGTTGGATTGTAGTTTCCCGGAGAGAAGGATTATTGGAGTTTTTTTGTCAAGCATGATATAAGGGAGTGGTCAGATTCTCTTAAGTGCATTCCGTTACCCTCGCAGTATCGCCAAAATTTGCAGTTGGCGCATAGCCCATTTTTCATCCATTTTCGGTCTCGGTATTCGGTAAAACGGTTGTTCCACACGTTCTTAAAGCTATCGCTATATATGTTGCCTTGGTTGTAGTCGGCTCTTATACTCAGGCACCCCGATATAGAGCCATCGCTAAGAATCGAAGCTACATTGATGCCTGCCTGGCAAAAGTATTGGTAATCGCGAACTTCATTTTCATAATCGCCTAAAAATCCCTCACAACTGTAATTTAATTTGATTTTATGTTCAAGGCGTGTCGTCCGGATAAATTCCATCAAGTATTTTACTTGATAGGCCGATAGTTCGAATTCTTGATTTTCTTTGGCGCGACCTTGTGGAAATATAGTGAATATGCGCCATTGGGTAACCCCCAAGTTAAGTAAAAAATCGCGAAATAAGGGCAAGTAATTGATATTTCGATTGTTAATGCATGTGATGACATCCCATGCTATTTTGCTTTCAGTTAAAGCTTTTATCGCACTGACTGCATTATCGAAGCTAAGTCGGTTTCCGCGCATCCAGTTGTGATCTTCTTCAAATCCATCCAAACTGATGGCTATAGTTTTCAATCCGGCATTGATAAGTGACGAGAGGCGTTTGCTGTTAAGTGACATTCCATTGGAGACCATACCCCATAGAAATCCTCTGCGTGTTATCTCACGGCCACAATCTTCAATATCTTGCCTTACAAGTGGCTCGCCGCCAGTGGTGATTATCAAAACACGCGAAGGGTTCACAAATGTCGCTACTTCGTCAAGCACTTTTGTGAAATCGCTTAGAGGCATGTCTGGCTGCGAGCAATCCATGCGACAGTCGCTACCACAGTGTCTGCATGACAGATTGCACCGTAGCGTACATTCCCAAAAAAGTTGATGGAGTGTGTGATGCTTTTTTCGACGATTATTTCGAAGTCGTCCCAGTTCAAGCTTTATTATCTTTAACCGTTTCACTTAGAGCGTGATTATAGACAAAGAAATAAAATAGCTGTCGCTATTATAAAAATGGCAATAATCGCACAAATAACGAATGTTACCGATATTTTGCGCTTAGGTTTAACGATCGTTTTTTGGGAATAATAATCGGGCGGAGGCGGTCCATAGACACAAGGCTGATCAAATTCACTCATTATTGTATAATTTGTGTTATTAGAGAGTTGAAAAATAAGTCTTATTTCAGAACCAGACAGTTCTGATACAAAAATAATAATAAATTTTTATATTTACATGGGAGGCTATTCCCGAATAAAAAAGCAGCACCTTGAAAATCAAGGTGCTGCTTGAGTGTTGGTATTGTGGGGAACAAGTTGTTAGAAGGGGAAGTTGATGCCGAGATTTAGATTGGCATTGGAGTTGAGCGGAGCATACTGTTTGGCAAGTTTGCCTGGCATGCAATCGGTGGAAACGAACAGGTTGAAGCCTGTGACATTCACGTTGATAATGCCACCGAAGTGTACTCCAAAAGTGCCTGCTGCAATGTTTACACCGGCCGAAAATACTTTAACCGGTTGAATATTGGCCGAAAGGCGGAAGTCGGTCCATGAATAAGAACCATTGATACGGGTTGTGTTCATTAGGCCGAACTTAAGTTTGCGGTAAACAGGCAGCGAGTATTGAGCTCCGGCAGTCATGGTTGCTCCTATGCCTGTAATTCTTGAACCCTGATCTCCGGCATCTTCAAGCTCATAAAGCATTGAAAGATTATCGCGGAATTTGTCCCACGAGTCGTTGTTGTCGACATTAAAAATCAGAGTCTCGGTATCGACCTGTTGCAAACCGTTGGTGGTAGCCAGAACATCGTTTTTCCAACTGATGAAGCCGAGATCGGTAAAGGCAAGTGAGAATTCCCAGTCGGGATTGAGAGTATATACTGCACCGAGGTCGAATGCCACACCAAAACCATTAAGAGGGCTGAAGCTATCGATATTGGCTCCATTTACATAGTGGCGTTTTGTGCGATCGTTATAATCAGTATCCCAATTGAAATTTTTTAAACTTGCGTGCATCTCTGCATCAACCAATCCTTTGTAACTATCTTGGTCGAGGTTGAGGTTGGCCGTGTTTACACGTGCATCGAAACTACCTATTCCGGCAAGCAACTTTAATGTGGCACCTACTCTCAATTGCTTATTTATTTGATGTGAATGGTTGAATGCGATTTCAGCCCAAGCTCTACCGGTGCCACCGAAGTTGGAGAGGTCATAACTATCGTTTGAGAGACCTTCCTTTGCCATTCTCACGAGTTCTTTTGGCAGTCCGATGGAGGCCGAAGAGCGAGCACCTACGCTCACTGTATTGTATCCCTTGAAAGCTTTGAAGCCTACTGCCAAGATTGTCTCGCGAAGGTCTATGCCAATGCGTGAATGGTCTTTCATTCCATTTAGAGCTTGAGAAGCCGAGATATTGGGGTTTAGCAGAGTTGTAGTCTCTCCGTTTACATTATAGAAAATATTGCTGAGATTAAGGGTGCCGTTGGCGGTAATATTGAGGTTTCCGAGACCTGGCATTGACACGAAGCCTTTGTCGTTGCCGATGGCCGGATTGGCCTGAAAACGGTACAGATAGTTTGAATCGAAGTAGCCCGATTGTAAGTTCTGGGCATTGATTGCTGTAGTCGATATGAAGGTCAAGGCTGCGAGACCCAATCGAGTGATATAATGTTTCATGATTTTATTACGGGTTTAGAGAGTGTCGCGATAAGAACCGCTTACAGTAGCACGAATGTTAGTGATCTCTATAGGGGTGTCGGGAGTAAGAACCTGGCCGGCTTTTGTGACTGTACAGGTAGCTGTGTATCGAATGCCGTCCAATCGGGTGATAATTCCTGTAGCGATTAGCTCGATTTCGGTGGTGGCTCCGGCGTCTACAGTAACTTCCTTAAATTTCACTTCCTCGTTGGTGTTTGGGTTGATGCAAGGTGTCCCTCCAACAGTGAGCGGAGCGCCAGTCAATTTGATTTCGGCGGGGAGGTTATTGGTAATTGTTGCCTTTACGCTCAATTTTGAGATTGTAATTCTTTGGATCGATTCATCATCCCAATCGGTTTCGTCTTCTTGATAAACTATTACCGAATTTGGTTTTAGCTCGAGTGGCGCATAGAGAGTGTAATTTCCTTCTACTGGATCAAATGTATGTCCGACGGGGAAATCGGGGACATCGTCTGGGCCGGCCGTGGGAGCGTTAAACTCTACATGTACATAGTCGGGTAACCCGTCTCCGCTAAGTAAGTCGGAGAGAGAATTAAAACCAACCCAATCGGCTCCTGCAAAACCTTCATAGAATGCCGACGGCTTGTTTGGTGACAGACAAAAGTTGTAAGGTCCGGTAACACCCTTGTCCGATTTGATTCTGATAAGTTGACCTTCATTGAGCGGGCAATTAATTACAGGATTGTTGTCTTTATAAGCTGTGAGTGTAAGACCCGACGATGCCGTAAGACCATAATTTGCCATAGGGTTATTGATCGATAGATAGAGCTGAGGATTGGCCAGCATAACATCGGTACCTTTTTGACGGAGCATGTCGGGAACGTCGTCCAGCATGACATCGGCTGCCTTGAATCCATCTATGCTATACTCGATGTTGCCCTTTATGGAGTTGACATTGATTGTGTTAAGCTGAGGCTCGATAATGAGTTTTACCAATTGAGGCTCTACAGGTGTAATAGCATTGAGCGCGGCTACAACAAAACCTGAGTTGACGCCTACTTTTCCATTAAATTCGATAACGCCATTGTTAGCGTCTTTGTCTCCGGCAACAAATTTAAAATCATTGGCCGAGAATTTTGTGAAATCAATCTCATCAACATTTAGGGTAACGATAGAGGGTTTGCCAGCCGAAACCGGTACGGTTCCTAAGTCTACTTTACCGTCGGAACAGGGATAGTTGGCAACATGCATGCCTGCCGGAAGATTGAGTACCAATTTTTGGAATTCAAGGTGTTCGAAGGCGTTGTTCAGGTCGGTGAGGTTAAGCTTAAGGGTGATATCCCACGAGCCCTTGATATTGGAAAGTGAGCGTATGGAGCTGTCTACCGATTGGCTACCAAAGGAAAATGGAGTGGTTGCTTCGGTGATCTCGTAAGCTACGGTTTTTCCTGAAACCGGTATTGATGGTGCTCCGGGCATGCCATCATACTTGTAAATTGTGCAATCGATATTGTTAACCGATCCCGGATTAACTGTTAACGCCTTTACTTTGATAGCTTCGCTGTGGAATGATCCATCAACAACAACGGCATAC
>CANOKG010000033.1 GCA_947566655.1 uncultured Muribaculaceae bacterium
GTTTGGAATACATCATCACGGTTAAGGAAGCTGGACATGTAGTTACCTCCATTAAAATCTATGGCAACATTATGATCTGCATTATCAGTTGTAATCCAATAGCATCCTCCAACTTGATACATCAAACCGTAGGCCATAGGCCTATAAATATTAGCTGCACTTGATAACAAGAAATCAACCGAACCATATTGCAATTCTCCATCTCTTCTACGACGAGGATGTCCCCAAAGACCAAATGGGAAAAGTACATTATTACCTGTAGTCGTGCTATAAACTACAGCACCGCGCACCCCTCTTTTAGAATCGAGTATATTGTTATCTGGATCATAAAAAGCGGTGGCTTCCTGTGTCAATAGCGTAGCAGTAGCACCATCAGCGTAAGTAATACCAAAACCTGTACCAATATTTTCTACATGTTTTTTTTCTTTTTCTATCACTGAATTATCACTTTTACTACTATAAATACCTATGTAAGACAATTCAGATTTATCAGGTAATCGATAGTCATTTGTCGTCTGAGTCTCAACATTCTTGAAATTCATGGTAGAGAATGTCGTTTGAGTACCGTTAGTATTAGCGTTAATGTCACCCCACGCCAAAGGAGTATCAGAACCTACAATTTTTAAAGGTCCATCAGGAACTTTATGCACCTTATAGGTAAGATTATTACTCTCAGCTATAGGCTGATCCATATTCTCATACCGGCGGAACGTACTTCCCACCGACAACGGATTCACTGTCAAATTATCTTTGTCATAAACACAGTAGGCCGACCATTTGGCCCCACTACCTTCAGCAACCTCCGTGGCACCGTAACCTTGTTTTACAATAATTTTGTGAGAACAACTGTTTCCATGATAGTACACCGTGATAATCGCGCCATACGAACCATCCTCAGGACCGTCAAGCATAGGTCGGTAGGTAAATTGCACCCGGGTATTATTTCGCCCGGTGACCGATTGTCCTTCTTTAGTCACAGTACGTCCGTTAGCTGAGAGCGATACGAGTCCATGTGGATCTTTCTCGATTACAGCCGACCAAGGACCGTCTGAGAGAATCGGTTCATATACTTCGGTTTCAGTATCAACATCGTTACTCTTGATTTGGTTCTTTAACTGTTCCTCAGAAGTAAGTTTGTTATAACTAAGTGTTACAACGAACGGGTCTTTATTATTATGACGGCGGTAAATAGCGCGAGGATTGATTATACGACGTGATTGAAGAACAATCGTCTCACCTGACTCTTCGTAGGTAGCTGGTCCGGGCTTGTTTGAATCGGATTTCTTATACTTAGCAATGAATCGCACACGAGCCTTACGAGCGTGTTTGTAGAATGGATTAGCACCCGAATAAACAGCATAAGAGTCTATGCTCTTTGCACGGGTATAAAATGGGACCTCCATTACATAGTCAACTTGACCAGTACGGGGATTTTTCTTTACCGAGATATCAAACTTACCATCAGTATCATTGCCAATAACGTGGGTACCCTCAGTTGCCGGCATATCACCATAATCTCGATACCCGAGAGATTTATCCATTGATGTAGTACTATTCGAAGCGTTCTCATCTCCGAGGAAATAACGCTTACGCATCTTAGCTACGAACTTGGGCTTATCACCGGAACCGTTAAATTCAAGAATCTGCTGCGTAACAAGTCGTAAAGATAGAAAACCAAATTCAGTATTATTTGCTGATTCATCCTTATGGGCCGTATTGTCGTATTCGGTCCATTGAGCAATATAATGAGGGCGGGTATATCCCCCGGCATCCTTCTTATAACTTTCAGAGAAATCAACTTGGGAATTCCACGCTAATTCATTATATTCAACATCCTTATCAGCCGTTGGAAAATAAGGTTTCCACTCGTTATCGAGGATATAGGCTTTCAGGCCAACAAGCTCGTAACCGGGGAGTGGTGTAGCTCGCAGAATGGTGTGGGAGGTCTGGTTATAGAGATATGACACATAGGTTGTGTCCTGAACATGGAATCCGGGACGAGCCTCCTCAATATAGTCGATATGGAAGTCTATATCGTTGGCATTGCCGTTGAACGACATGGTCAGCTTATAGTGATAGTTTCGCTCAGCCTCATAGTCGGTAAGGTGGTCTTTACCGAGCATAAAGCGATAGGTGATATCACCACGACCGGGCGATGAAGAGCTATTGTTTTCATAATAGCCCTTAACCTCAATATAGGAGCCGAATTCCTTTCCATCTTTCCAAGCAGGACTACTTTCATTCACTCCATCGGGATAAGTAACCTGTTTATTATCGCCATTGACATCCTGCCGTTTATCGGTTACAGTGCCGATGGTTCCCACGCCTTGCAAGTTTTCATAGAAATACAAAGCAGGCGCGTTCTCAGAATGTTCCCTATTCACAAGAGCGGCAATATCGGTAGTAGACTGGTCGCGGCCATTGACATCGGAGTAAAGGCCATAAACACGGTCGCCTGAACGGAGACAAGGCCACTTGGCATGATCAACTTTACCTGATTGTCCGGCTTCGGCACCCTTAAAATATATAGTTTCACCCTCTATAAGCTCGGGGTCAAGGGTATAACCATCGTTACCGGGCGAATTGTCGGCATCAAGATAACAATGAGACGGAATATCTTTGATGGTAACCGATTTCACATATATGTTTACATATTCACTAAGATTGTTAGTATTAAAAGCAATGGTAACTTTAGAGGCAGCTCTCCTAACCCATGCATGCAGAGGTCGCAACTTGCTGCTTACCGTCACAACAGGAGCATCGGTACCGTGATCATCATCCTTTTTGCCATTAATGAACCAACCGAACATTTGGGCGTTTTGGGTGACATCGCCCGATTTCCACTCCAAGTCAAGAGTTTTTAACTTTTCGATCGTATCAATAAGATCATCTTCCACCATCGACATATCATGGTTCACTACAGCATACATCTTGTAGTAGCCGTTCGGCAATGTAAGTTGAAATTTAGCGCATCCGGTAGAAGATTCGCTCGAAGGCTGACCATCGGGACGTGTATTAGTCTTGTCGAGAGTTGATTCAAAATCTGTTATCTTCCTCTTTTCTATAAATTTACCCTCGCGGTCATAAATAACCATCCATAAAGAATTGATATACTTCATAGCGGTACCCGACGAGCGAGATTCGAGAGTGGGAGTGAATGCCTTGAAACCCACCTCCACATCAATTGTACTGATACCATCCTCAATGGGCGCTCCGGGGTAATCCAAATCATCCTCACACGAACCAAACAACAGTGTCATTGATACTGCCGCTACAATAGTCAATATGTATGATCGAATCTTTTTCATTCTATTTATATCGGGTTCTATGATTCTTAAATTTTAAAGTTTGTGTTTTTCTATATTTTTCAATTACTCGGTTATTGAAGAAGCCGACTCGAGGTGAACCTCCATATTATTCCAATCCACTCTGATCTTATACCAGGCCGCCGGGGTATGGTCAGATAGAGAAATGTGGGCAGGATTATCTTCCATTGTTATAAATACCGTATTGTTATATGAGATCTTTGTCGCTACACGTGGCCCGAACTGGTTCCCATGAGAATAGAATCGCTCCGGTTCGAGTTCGGTATTCAATCCAAGTGCAAACCAAAATTCTCCGGTTATCTCAACCTCGCCTTCATACACCTTAGTTTCACCGTCCAACGTAAGCTTGACACCACGATCGGGAGAGAATGGCTCATTACCAAGATGCCCTACGACATACAATTCTTCGGGGAACGGGAAAGCGGGATCGAGGCCCAATGTCGGCGACAAATCACGAACGGCATAAGGGATAACATCGACCTCGACTTCGGGTTTTGAACTTTCGAGGAATTTGCTGACTTTAAACTTATACCAATTATTCCGCGACAAATCAAAGACCTCACCGGCAGCATGTGAGCCGGTAGCCTGATAATATTTGAAGTCAATATAGTCGGTTGTAGCCATCTCGTTGTCATACTCGATTTTGACGCGAGTCTTGACTGCACCGGCCGAACGGTTGTCATATTCAGGTACGTATGCAATATAGCGTTGTGTATAATCTACATTCGAAACAAGTGTCATCGGAAGATTCTCTTGAACCTCAACCGAAGCGGGGATATGCACCTGACCTACATAGTCCTGCTCATACTTGCCGTGCACATATTGAGACTGAAGCGAGATCTTCTCCGGGGCTTTGTAACCGCTTTTGTTAACACGAGTAACCGAGACATTTGCGATTTCGTAGACAGTGACCGAGGGGTCGAGGATTACTTCTACTTTGGCGTAGGCTCGCAGTAGATGGATTTTCCCTAAGGAGGTGAACTCGTTGGGTGTCAGGGTGATGTCGTTGAATTCGCGTATGCCGTAGAGGGGTATTGTGTGGTCGGGTGACAACGGGGTGGTGTTGTAGGTGTAGATGTTCTCGTCGGCTTGGCTCCACAGCTCTTCGAGCTGATCACCTTTCTTCAGCTCGGGGTAGCTTTTCCAGTTGGCGAGCACACATACTTTGAATGAGTTGTATGAGCCTAACTCGGCCTCAATCTGTCCTATCGCTTCGTAGGTCTTGGACTGCAGAAGCGGATTGATTGATACCGGGATGAGGGAGTTTATCTTGATTTCTCCGATATATTTGTCGTCGGAGGTGAAGAAGTAGAACCGGAAGTCCTTGTTGGGCAGGTCAATGTAGTTTTCATAGCCGTCACCGGGATCGTAAGTACCATCGGTGGGGGTAGCGCGCGATGCGCTGTCTTTATCGGGTGTGTCGGCAACAGTAATTGTGAAGCCTACTTGACGTGCTCCCTCGGTCACTGCAGGCAGCTCGGGCTCGCTGTCGCGGTCAGAGCATGCAGCAGGGAGCAGGGTGACCGCCAAGAGACAAATCATCGTTGCTATCGACCTGAGTATGTTAAGAAGGTTATTCACGTTTTATATCTATGGCCTGTGGCCGAGGTTTGTTTTTAGTATTGATTAGTAACAAGATTTTTAAAGTTCGACATCTTGAACTACAACTACAAATGAATTGATATAGATGTAGGTGTCCAACCAGCGCAGTCCTTCATCAAGGAAGAATACCATGTTGTAGGCATCTTCGCGGTCAAGGTATTCCTGATCATCCATATCACTGTGGTGGTCACCTTTAAACTGGAGACAGTAAGGAATAAGCGGTACCGAGAAGATGGTCTCGCCTGTAGCGTGCTTTTTCACAGTCAGTCGGGTTTTGCCTGAAGCCATAAGGCGCGAAACAGTAAGTTCGGCAATCACAGCTCCTAAGTCTGACTCATTGTAGTCCTCTCCGGGATAGACTACATTACCGACAGTCTGCTTTAAACTCCATGGGCGATAGGTTATCAGTTCGTCATCGCGCAGCGAGTTATCACTCTCGAGGTGACCGTTGACATCGGTAATCTCAAAGTCGAAGTCATCGACTTTAAGCTTCTCGCCCGAGAGTTGTTGCAACATTACGCGAATCACGTTAGTATCCTTGGTAAGTCTTACTGTATAGTAGTGGGTACCTTGCTCGTCGGGCATCACAAGGTTCTCTTCACGCCCATGATAAAGACGTTTAAGATCGGTTGTGCTTACTGCACCGTTATCCTGACCGGCACGGCTTTCATAGTCGCGGTTCAAGCGGCAGTGCAAATCATCGATATGGTCGCTCTCGTTGACGGTGAACGATGTAGTGTGACCGTCGCCACACCATGCCATCAAGTGATACTTGCCGGGGTCCACCGGAAGATCCATCTCATATCCATCGGCAGCAAGGCGCTCACCGCTTTCATGGTTTTGCCACACAACACGGCCGGTAGCTGCATCCACAGCATAGAGAGTGACCGAGTTTACCTCAACAGGGAAAGCATCGACTCCCTTCATGTTCATATCATATATGAACTTCACTTTGTAGTAGGGATCGCAGTCGCCTTCATCGTCAAAGATCATTCCGCTGCAAGAGCTGAGAACCATGACGACAGCCACTACCGGAATGAAGCGAGTTAATATGTTGTCAAGTAATTTCACTTTACTATATGATTTAATGTAATCTAATCGGTTTTAGTCATTATAGCCGGCCTCGGGAGCGGGCTATTGTGTTTCAATATGTTGTGGCCTGTATTCACCCTGCATAGGTGGAACGGCTCGTTGTTATCTAAATAGGGGTCGCGCATTGTGAGCGACAATAGTTGGTTTTAATGTTTTACAAAGTAGAGGTAAGACGAAGTTAAAGGTTTAAAAGTAGAAAGAATCGGTGTCCCGGGGGTGTCCTCGGGACACCGATTCAGGAGAAATCAAACCGGTTTGGCTCAACCGGGGAGAAAGAGGTTATCGTAACGTGTTGTTAGGAATGTCGATTAAAGCTCTACGTCCTGCTGAACAACCTTCCATGAGAGGATGTTGATCTCAGCACCAAGGTAGTACAAAGGATCCTCGGGCTTGTTGGGCTTAAGAGTCTCGGTGAATTCACCGTTATCAGGATCCCAGATACCGTGACCAACTTTAGAGAACTTGCTGATGGCAAGTTTGTACCAGTGGTTACGAACTACACCATAGTAGCCTTCGGCTTCGTTTAAGAGAGAGAGCTTCTCCTCAGCACCGAGGTGTTCAACGGGAATGTAGTATACGTTGTAACCGTTATCGTAGATGGTAGCCTCAGCACTTTCCTGAGCCTCAGCAATAGCTTTTTTGGCTGTCTCGATAGCATCAGCAAGTTTCAAATTCTCGCCTTCATTGTATTTTTTGTATGTGGGATCTTCGGCAGTACCTTCGGCTTTCGAATCAAAGTAGTAGAAGTCGCCGGTAAATGTTGCATCAGCTTTAACGATGACTTCAACAGCACCTACACGGGTTGCTCCTTCAGGACGCTGTACGTCAAAGTACTCAGTACCGATCTGCTGGTAAGAAGTGGTTATAACCTGTTCTTCACCATTCTCCAAATCACCTTCGGTTGTAGATGTAACAAGTTTGTAGATATTCAATGCGTTAGTACCACCCACAAAAGCACGGTTGATGATGTACTTCATGTAAGAATCTTCTTTGAACAGAATACCGTTAGCCTGTATCATATCGATGGGTTTACCGGTTTTATCAACAATCTGAGTCTTCAAGACAACGTTGGTAGCGATACGAGAATCAACCTGATATGTAATAACCTCGCCCTTTTCTGTCTTGCTTACGAAGTTGGCCGGATTGTTTGTATTTTCGTTACAGTAAGCAACTTTTATATCCTCGGCTTTTGCACCGGGAGCGGCAACTGCATATTTAAGATTATCACTTGTTACGTAATCAACATAGCTGTCGATGTTGGCCGCTGTAGCACCGTAAACAGTAGAAGTAGCCCAGTAAGAACGGAAGTCGCCGGGAACATTCCAAGTCCAAGCGAGGTATTTATTGGCATTCCATTTGGTTATGTCGATGTTCTTTGACATGTAGCTCTGCTTGGCGGTGGTGTTGAGGTTCCAACCGAGAACGCGAAGATAGAGCTTAGTATTAAGATCCTGATTACCGGTGTTGTCACCACCCGAAACTGTCTGTTCGAGCTCGTAGATGTCGAAAGTTTCACCTTCATAAGTTACGTTATCGGCTTTGAAGTCACTCTTCATGCTGAGTTGAACCTTAGCTGCAAGACGCTCAACATAAACCTCAACCGAGTTACCGGGATTTTTAGCATCGCCGGGAGTAAGATAGAAATCTCCAATATTAAGTTTGGTAGCGTGATAGAAGGCATCATCATGACGCTTGTCGGTGTCAGTACCTGAATAAGAATAAGAGCTTGTGCTCATAACGAAGTAACCTTTACTATCTTTAGATGCACTTTCCCAGTTAGCAAGCTTCTCGAGTGTGTTTGTAAGGTTTGTACCACACTCGAAATCATGTGCATTCAACACAGTGATCATGTAGGTAGGATATTTGTTGTCGGTCAGTTTGTCGAGGACAAGAAGGTTGTTGGCAAATACCTTTTCCACATTGGGAGCTTTGTTACCTGGCTCGCCAAGAGCGATATCTTCGTCAGAAGCGTTTGCGTCCACAAGGTAAGCTGAGAGATCCATGCTGGCACCTTTATCATCAAAGAAGAAGAAATCAACAGTACGAACCTTCTGCTCATCTTTGGTACCATCTTCATAACCGGGAGTAGTAATAGCCTTACTCATCTTGTCGGCCGACTTGATGGTGACATTCAAGTACGCACGGTCACCACTGTTGTTGGTGGTGTTGTCACCGTTGCCCATGTTTGGCTCGTCGTTGGTACATGCTACCATGGCGATAGCACCACCCATCAAAAGAGCCTTTGCATAAAGATTAAATTTCATAAATGATTGATTAATTAAGTTATTATTATTGATTTATTATTTTTTAAATTATTGATCAAGCGGAGTAGCGACAGGATACATCGGGTTGCAGTAATTCCTCACAAAACGAAGCTGCCAAAAACCAAAAGCCAACCCTCTATTAATTCCTAACTCCTCACTCCTAATTCATAATTCAATAGTAGGTTACCGGATCGCGGTCAAGTAGTGCTTTCACCGAGGGGATCGCTTGGGTAGCCTCGTCGAGTCCTTTGGCCGAGGCGGCTTCAAGGAGACTTAATGCACGCTGTAGATCGCCTTGACGGGCAGCTAAATTGGCACGGGTGTAGAGTGCGGCGGGGCTTTGTCCGGCTCGTGCGATGAACGGCTCGGCTTCTTTCAGATCACCCTTGGCAAGATATATGTTGGCAGCATTGATTGCAGCCTCAGCATCACCGGGGTACTGACGTGCTGCCTTGAGCATCACACGGTCATACTCGGGCGAACCCACAGTGTAGGTATTGGCGATCATGTAGTAGTCGACCGGACGAAGACGCTCGGGATGAGTTTCCATCATCTCCTTGAGATGCTCAACGTCGATGCCGGTGCGAATGTTATAGCGAATAGTGTAGTCACTGTGACGCAGAGCCGGATAAACCTCGGCGAGTATATAGGCATACTCTTCGGGATAGAGATTCTGTATCTTGCTGTTGCGGGGATCGGGTTCAAGAGACAGATCGTTGGCGATGGCAAGGATCTCATCACGATGAGCAATCTCGTTGCTCTCGAGCCAGCGGCGCAGACCGTCCCAGTCCTCGGGCTCGTAGTCGGTGTACATCACGCTGGGATCAAAGTTGGAGTAACGACGGGTAAGGTCGTCGGCCACATAGTCTTTCAATGTCTTGGTACGGCCCATGGCAAGACGCACGTTGTTGGAATATGAACCCTCGGGCGAAGCGAATCCCTTGATAGTGATGCGGGTAATAATAGCATCAGGATCCTGAGCCACAACATCGATCGACTTGATGATCTTGTCGATCTCGGCACGGTTGCCGCGATAATCGGGTTTCAACTCGGTGCGATTGACCACGAAGTCAACAAAAGCTTTACCCTGGGCTTCGATAACGATTGTAGAGTCGCCGGTAAGTGCGATATACAACGGCGCCAACGGCAGCGACGGCTCGCGGTAGTCATGACGTGCTATAAGCTGCTGGCCCTGGGCTACAGGTGCATCGCAGCAGTTGCAGGTAGAACGGTCGAAGTCGAGGTCGCTTTGGTTCATCCAAGCTTGCCATGGTGTCTCAAAGCGATAGCTGAGAGCCTCTTTGGTTCCGGCCTCGAGCATACGTTCGCCGGCAGGCAGGTCGTTGTTGCGAAGATGTGAATAGTAGCGGTTGCGCCCCGAAACACGCACGGTGGGCATCACGATTGAATCGGAGCCTGATGCCGAACGCAGCACAGGGGTAATAATCAACTCCTTGTCACGACCGGGCTTGATGTCGGCCGGATTGATATCCATAGTGACCACATAGTTTGAGGCCACACGTCCAGAGGTGAGGTTATCGACTCCCGGGAACGAAACATTGGCTGCACCGGCCGAGAAAGCCGCGAGCGAGACCAAGGCTATACCGAAAAGGTGTTGTGTCATCATCTTAGGTAAAATATAATGTAGTGGTCGTTAGATTAAAATGTATATATAAGGTTTACAGCCGCTTTGGTCGGGCCTACATAGTTGTGGGGCTTGTTACGCTCGACACGCTTGCCACAGTCGTGACATTCAAACTTGTCGTAGCGGGTATATACCCAGCCCAAACCGATCTCAGCCTCTATGTTCCAATGGCGATTGAGAATCCAAGAATATCCGTAGACTATACCGGCGCCAACCATCCAGCCCTGATAGCGGTAATCCTTAAGTTTGCTGAAGTCGGTTCCAAGCATCTTGAAATTCATATCGAGATTTCCCCAGTTATATTCACCTCCAAGCAGGTGGCCACCGATAAAATGACCTGAGAAAGCTTGACAGAACCAGTAACGGGCTTCGGGAACAAGCGACCATTGCTTCCAACGGTGCTCATTTACGGTCCACGCATTAAGATTTCCTCCAAGCTCCACAGTCCATTTAGGCGCCACCTTATATTCATAGGCACCGTTCAATGTAAGGGTTACATCGCTAAGGAGATTACTTTTCAGCGCATGGGTTTGACCGTTGGCCATCAATGCACCGACTACGATCAATATCACACAGAGTAAACTCTTGATGGATAATTTCATTGCTATAAGAAAATAAGTTGTGTGTTATTTAGTTATTTAACATTGTGTTTATAGAGCATAGTATCACCGTTACCTTGAAATCATGTCTTAACATAGTGGTTTGCATTATTCAGATTTCCCTCTCAATGCCACGAACTATAGACTAAACGCAGCAGGAACTGCCAATGACAACCTTACTTACAATTGAAAATTTAAAGTAATGATCAAAATATGGTCCTTGTACTTTTCTAAACACCGCCACAAAGATACGAAAAAATCGGGAAATAAAAGCCAACAATTCAGAAATTAGGGATAGTGCCCCCCCCCCCCGTTTAACACAGTTTAACAGTCAATACAATAACCCCTCCAAGTTCAGAATTAATAAATACATTTCAGTGTATTAAAACCAACCTGGACCCAACGCCCTTGCCGTAGCTTCCAAGCGAAATCGCACAGAAAACAAGGAATGGACAGTTGAAATATCTTGGGCGAGGACACCCAAGGAACTAATACTTCGCAAACAAAGCGACCAAAGGTCGATAACCTATTCCTAATTTCTCACTCCTAATTCGAAAGCCTCCGTGAGCACTCTATTTCGTCGCAGAGACGTTGGCTCTCGAGAGCATGCGCTATACCGGTATGACTGTCATCATGTCCTTGCTCTATCGCATTCAGGAAGTTCTCTACGGTAGCCAAATCGGCACCGGCATGATACGGAGCCTCGAGCGTCGAACTGAAGTCATAAACTTCATTAGCGCGCGGACGGAAGGTGTTGATACGTATGCACGACTCATCGCCAACTATCTCGGCGTTAGTCATACTTATCTTGGTCACACGACGGTTGCTGGTAGTGAAGACATCGACAGTAAGATCAATGGTAACACCCGAATCCATCTCCATTGCCACAACCTGGCGGTCGACAACATCATTATCACAGTGGTAGACACATCGCCCGTAGGGGCCATTAGCCAATTGCTCCTCGATAGCGTCGTTGATGGTCATTCCGTTAGGCACATCAAAGTTGCTGATCCAGGCATGACGGTTGCGGTATAGGTCAACAGCCGAAAACGGACAGGTCTTCTCCACTCTACAGTCTATACAACGCTCGGCCGAGCCGGCAGGAGCATTCTCAGCGCAGAACCAACGGAGCGAACCAAAAGAAGAGAGTGCCCTGCACTTGCTCCCCGTCAACCATATAAGAAAATCAAGGTCATGACAACACTTTGAAGTCAACAACGGACCTTGAGACTCAGTCCTGTTCCAGATGCCACGAACGTAAACGTGCCCTGCACGGTCGATACCCACAGGTGCCGAGTGACTGATAGAAACAATACTGCCATAGCGACCCGAACTTACAAGTTCACGAAGCTTGACAAAATAAGGATGGAAGTGAAGCACATAACAAACGTTGACAATCACACCGGCACGATCAGCTGCCAACTTTATTTGCTCAGCCTCCTCAACCGTCTGGGCAATAGGTTTCTCAAGCAAAATATGATAACCGAGCTCTATGGCAGCCATTGCCTGCGGATAATGGTACTTGTCGGGGGTAGCGATGACAATAGCATCAGCTACACGTCCAAGTGCGAAAAATTGATCGGCAGAAACATACAACTTATCGGACGTCAATCCACATTTACGGGCTATCGATTCACGACGCAGGCGATTGGGCTCGACAACACCGACGAGCTCCACTCTATCGGGATTGGCAATAATATATTCAAGATACTTGCGGGCACGGTTACCGGCACCTAAAAGGACGATCTTCATCACGAATTATGAGGAATTAGTAATTAGGAGTAACAAAATTAAGAATTAAAAATTAAAAATTAAAAATTAGCGCAGAGTTAGTTTATCGGGATTTGTAAAAATTAAGGATTAGCAGTTGCTATCATAAATAAAGTTATCGGCCTTTAGCCGATTTTAACAGCTAAAGGCCGATATCTATATTTTATCTCTTTGGGGGTTATTTACGGTCAAGGTCAAGAATGCGGACATTGCGGAAGCGTATGCCGTCGCCATGGCCGAGGAATCCGATATGGCCCTGCTTGTTGAACAAGCCGGGGTGATTGCGGTGGTCGATCATGTAGTGGTTGCCCTCCTCTCCGGGATCACCTACAGCATGACCTTGACAAGCTTCGCGAATGTTACCATCAAGAATCACCTTACCGTTGACAGTGACAGTGATATGGTCACCCTCGGCACGAATCTCCTCGGTGTTCCACTCTCCATGCTTGAACTTAACACGCTTGGCAGGGATCACACCATATACCGAACCATGAACCTGATATTCGGCGATATCGGCATACATCGGGTCATCATGGTCAAGGATCTGGATCTCCATTCCGTGGAAAGCGGCATCGACATTCATAGGTGTGCGAATACCTACTCCGTTATTGACACCCGGCTTATCGAGGGCAAACTCAAAGCGGAACACAAAGTTGCCATATTCGTTGGCAGTGTAGATATTGTTACCCCAATGGGCGGCATTAACGGTGATACACCCGTCCTTAATAATATAGGTTGTGGTGTCTCCGGTCCATTTCTTAAGTGAAGTACCGTCAAACAGCATGTCAAAGCCCTGAGCTTTCTCTTCGGCTGTAAGTTCACTTGCCGGAACGGCAGCATTGGCTGCCAAAGCATCATACTTTGCAAGCATACCCTTCAGGTCATCAACAGCATAGCCGGCATCGGCATCGGTCGACATTTTTGATTTGAAGTAATCCATCGACTTAACAATGGCCGAGCGAACCTCCTCACCTTGATATTCGCCAAGATGCTTGGTCATGATAGCTCGTATAGCGGCAGCCGAAGCGGCAGCTGTAGCCTGATTACCGATATGGCTGTCGGCAATCATGAGAGCACCGTAGGTACCGGTTCCGGCAAGACGACCAATAAAGATATTCTCGACATCGGCACTCTTGGCAGCCTCAAGACCGCGACGATAAAGATTGTAACGGCCTATATTATCCTTACCATAACGGTCGACCATCACAGCATAGCGGGAAAGAGCAGCCGAGTTGGAGCCTTCGTTCTCAACAGCGATGTCGTAAAGAGTGTCAACCATTGCGGGAGAATCAAGCTCAAGAAGAGCGGCCAAAGCGGCATCGCGTGTGGCAGGAGCTTTATATGCAGCTGTGAGAGCATCGACAGCTTCGGGCGAACCCGTGGTAGCCATGGCGCTATAGTAAAGAGGCTGGTTCTTGCTTGAATCAACATAAGGCTTGATAGCGGCATATTGCTCGCCGGCCGGAAGCTGACGCAGAGCAGCCACAAGAGCGGTCTGGAAGTTGGCACGACGCGAAGCGGGCGCAGCCTCAAGCATCTTGCAAAGGGCGGAAATCTGTGCAGGCGATACGACACCGGGGAGAGCAGCATAGGCAGCCTCTGAAAGATCGTTATCGTTGAGCAACTGCATCACGACAGGAGCAGCCTCCTTGACACGGCGTGTGGAAGCTATACCCATAGCAGCACGGCGTGTTTTCACCGAATTGGATAGAGCGAGGGCAGCAGTTATCGCATCCTTGACCTCACCGTTGAACGACAACAGGGCCTTAGTAGCGAGAGCCGAACGGGCGCCATCAAGCTGAGCGACGAGAGCACGGAGTGCATCCTCGCCACCTATGCGCGAAGTAGCCGTGAAAGCAGCCTGGGCAAGTTCATCATCGGCAGCTGCCATATTGGCGATAGCAGCGGCAACCTGCGATTGATATTTATTAGTACCCAACCAGTTCACAATATCGGTTTTGACCTGAGCAGGAGTCTTAGGATCGACGGCAATAGCTGCAAGGGCTGCTACAGCCTCGTCGCTGTTCCATGCCTGGCAGGCACGAAGGGCAGCCACGCGATACTGACGGTTACCATCGGCCATAGCTTTCTTAAGAACGGGAAGTGCCGCAGGGCCTTGAGCAACGAAAAGTGCGGTGAGAGCGCCTGTGCGCACATGAGTCTCCTTGGAGTTCTTCAACAAAGCAGATGCTTCTTTGGCAACGACTTTCTTGTCGGCATCGTTATAAGCGAGGCGATTGAGAAGCGAAACATAAGCTGCAGTAGCATCGGTCGAAACCCACTTGTAGTTTTCGTTTTTAGCACCCTTGGCAAGAGCGGGAAGAGATTTGACAGTTCCACACTCGGCGAGTGCCTTATATATAGAAGCGGCAGTCTCTGAATCGGCCTTCTTAAGCCAATCGAGAAGAATAGGCTCAGCGGCTGCAATATGTTTTGCTCCGGCAAGACGGGCAAGCACCGGCTGTGGCAACTTACCCTCATTCATAAAACCAAGCACGATGTCATCGGTACCGGGAGTAAGGATGAGTGCGCTCTGGGCATGCTCGGCCAGGTAGGGATCATTGAGATACTCTACAAAAACGGGAGCATCGACAGGACGGCTGATGCGTGAGAACAGCAGGATAAGGAATGCCTTGTTGGGCTCATCCTTACAAGCCTTGATAGCGGCATCAAAACCTTCACACACTTTGGCGCGCTGAGCTTCGTCAGCATGTTTGGCAGTATAATTAACAAGACCTTCGAGAGCATATTCAACTCTATTGTTCTGCCCCTCGGCTGCCGGAACAAGCATACCTGCAAGCTGAGTAACTCCAAATGAACCGGTACCAAGAAGGTCATTCATTGCAGTATCAAAGTCGGCATGCTGCTGCATAGGGATCTCGGCGAGCACATCGGCTACTATAGTCTGTGGCGTGCGTTGGCGTGCATCCTGTGCAAAAGCGACACAGGGGAGCAACAAAGAGAGCGCAAACGCCGATATAATGCGATTAAATTTCATCGTATCAAAAAATTTAAAGAGTAAGAGTGTGTTTGGTTATGAGAGTCTAAAGTCGCCACGCATTGGCTGGTCAATCAAGCGATTTGCCGCGTCGTCATTGACAAATGTCTGGCTAACGGGATCGAATTCAAGATCACGGTTGAGACGCAGAGCACACACACCGAGATTGACGATGTTACATGAACGGTGGCCATTCTCCTCGTTAAGCGCAAACTTCTCGCGGTTCTTGACACACTTGATAAAATCGGTATTCTGTGGTTCGGGATCGGGCATTTGAGCGATAATGCTCATGATGTCGGGGGCGGGCTGGCCGTTAAGCTCAACCTCAAATCCCTGGAACACTTTACCGTTAGGACCTTCGATATATGGTACTTTATTACCCGACTCGAAACCTTCACCTTCGAGAATGATTCGGCAACCATCATCGTAGGTATAAGTTATCGAACGCCAGATACCGATCGCATCGGGGTGTTGCTGGGGTGCATCGATTTCGACTTTAACAGGCGAGGTATTATCCTTGCTGAGAATATATTGAACAGGGTCCATATAGTGCTGACCCATATCGCCGAGACCGCCTCCGTCATAGTCCCAGTAGCCACGGAAGGTAGCATGGGTGCGGTGCACATTGTAAGGCTTATAGGGAGCCGGACCTAACCACATGTCATAGTCAAGATCGGCGGGAACATCTTGTGGAACAAGATTCTCCTTACCGGTCCAGAAGAACTTCCATGCAAAGCCGGTGGCACCGGAGATGCGAACAGTGAGTGGCCAACCGAGCACACCGCTGTCAACGAGCTTTTTAAGCGGCTGAACGGTAGTACCGAGGCCATAGAAAGTATCGGTAAAGCGGAACCATGTGTTAAGACGGAAGATGCGGTTATTGCGTTTGATAGCTTCAATAACACGCTTACCCTCACCGATGGTGCGGGTCATAGGCTTTTCACACCACACATCCTTACCGGCATTGGCAGCCTCTATCGACATGATACCGTGCCAGTGGGGAGGGGTACATACGTGAACAATATCGATATTGGGATCGGCAATTAGATCGCGGTAGTTGCTGTAGGCCTTCAATTCCTGACCGAGCTGATTTCTACCTTGATTAAGAGCATTCTGAAGATGTGACTTATCACAGTCACAAACAGCCACCAAACGACAATTCTCATTGCTGGTGAAGTGATAGGAGCTGCGACCTATGCCGCCGGTACCGATGATACCTTTTGTGAGCTGGTCGCTGGGTGCTATATGGCCTTGACCGCCGAGCACCTTGCGGGGTACCACGGTAAACAGGGCAAAAGCGCCAGCGGCCTTAAGGAAATTACGACGATTAGTTTTCATGATTGGTCTCTACTATGTATTATTTGTTATTATTAATCAGAGGGGTTGGATAACAAGATCCTTCCATTGAACTTTGATACCGCCTCCATCGTGAATTTGCAGTGCGATACGGCCTTGGGCTTTACCTATGAGTTCATCGGTAAAGTCGGCCATAGGCTCGCCGTTGAGCCAGGTTTGCACGTGATCACCAACGACTTTGATGCGCATGGTGTTCCATTCACCCTCGCGAAGTATATCCTCCTTTTCATCGGGGATTTGAACGAGCCAGCCACGACCATAAGACTCGTAGACACCTGCGGTATCATTGTTTTTGGGTGCAACCTCAACCTGCCAGCCGTGAACGATAGCGGGTTGCTCAACAAACGAGCGGAAGAAAACGCCCGAATTACCGTTGGCCAACTGCTTGAAATTAACAGTAAGATCGAAATCCTTATAGTAATCGTTTGTGGCAAGATAGCCATACTGCTTGTCGGGACCGCTCTCACACACGAGCAGACTGTCGGGGGTGACATACCATTTCTCAGTGCCGTAGGCCGTCCAACCATCAAGGTTCACACCATTGAACAGTGACACAGGCTCAGCCTCACGTTTGGGAAGCTGTTTAATCTTGATATTGCGGAAAGATGCCGGTGAACCATGATCCTGCAGACATATCACGCCGGTCTTGGCCAAACCATACTCGGGAGCCATTTCCCACTTGCCGCTATTCTTGCGTGCATACCAATCGGGAGTCCATGCCTCAAATTCGAGGATCTTGTGACCATTAAGCCAGTGTTCCACATGGCCATTGTCAAAGACGATGCGCGAATTGTTCCATTCGCCCTGTGGATTAACGAAGAGCGAATCGGGATTGGGGAGATGCATGGCATAATCGACCCCGAGTTTCTGCCATTCCTCAAGCTTGGTAGGAGCGTTTTCCTTTTCCCAACCTTCGTTATCGATAAGTTGATACTCAGGACCTGTAACATAAGGAACATTGAAGAATGGATTCTCAACTACATGGTAAAGCATACCACTGTTGCCACCATATCCCAACTTCCAGTCCCAGTCGAGAATGAAATTGTCAAACTGACGGTCGGTAACAAGATATCCCGAAAGATCACTGCCATCGCCCGATGCT
>CANOKG010000034.1 GCA_947566655.1 uncultured Muribaculaceae bacterium
CTAATATAGAGATCCATATTACTGGCTTTCGCCCATACCTGTCACCTAAAGGACCTCCCACTAAAGTTCCCACAGCCGTCGATACAACAAATATGAAAAGGTATATCTGAGATTGAGAAACCGAAATTCCAAACTTTTCTATCAGATAAAAGGTATAGTAACTCGAAAGCGAAGCCATATAAATGTATTTAGAAAAGATAAGCACTACAATCACGCCAATAGTAAACCATGTTTTTGAACGTGATAACGGCAGGGAGAGGTGTTGTGCGTGGAATTGTGGATTGGTTTTAAGATCACTAATATAACCACGATACCATTTTATTATTGGTCGCACAGCCGCAAGTGACAATATTGTAAAAATAAGGAAACACAACACCCAACGACGATCATGAGGAGCGACTATGAACGCCACAAGCAGCGGGCCGATCGAACCACCGAAGTTTCCCCCGACCTGAAATACCGACTGAGCAAATCCTCGACGAGCCCTACCGGCAAGCGATGTTATTCGTGATGCCTCGGGATGTAATGTCGCCGAACCTATACCTACAAGAAAAACGGCAATCAACAATCCATGCAACGATCCACATAAAGAGAACATTACAATACCTATAGCCGTGCTAATCATTCCCATAGGTAAACTCCATGGAAATGGTCGACGATCAAAAGCATATCCTACAACAGGTTGGAAGATAGAAGCTGAGATTTGGTAAACTAACGTTATAAGACCAATCTGGGCAAAATTCAGATCAAGTGACTCCTTAAGCATCGGATAAACAGCAGTAATTACCGACTGTAATAAATCATTTAATGAATGTACCGCACATAGAGCCAACAAAACGCCTAAATTGGGAGTAGAGAGTATCGTACGTAATTTGGAAACAACAACCATACCTGAATATTAAACGACCTTGAATTGGATTTTCAATAATTTGGACACAAAATTACAAAATTTTGTGAGCTTATCATAATCTATTCAACTCATTTGGATAGAAACCAATAATTTACTACTTTTGAAACCAAATTAATTTTTTATTATATAACCGGAATGAAACTATATATATTTCTTGCCGATGGCTTTGAAGAGATCGAGGCGTTGGCTACTGCCGACTTGCTACGTCGCGCCGGCCTGGAAACCGTAACTGTAAGTATTAACACCACTTTGGAGGTCACAGCTGCCCATGGGATTAAAGTAATGGCCGACAAACTATTGACCGACATCAAAATCAATCCTGATGACTGGATGATACTTCCCGGAGGACTTCCCGGAGCCACCAACCTTGTTGAATGTCAATTACTGGTAAATGCTTTAAAGAAACACTATACCGAAAGTGGCAAAATTGCTGCCATATGCGCTTCTCCGGCCTTTGTATTGGGAGCCCTCGGTCTTCTCGCCAACACTAAAGCCACATGCTACCCCGGCTGTGAGGGTATGGCTCCCGATGTGCAATTTACCGGTAGACCGGTCGAAATAACCGACCAGATAATCACCGGACGCGGTCCTGGCTATACAATGCAGTTCGCACTCGCTATCATCACGGCAGCCGCCGGCAACGAGACCGCTACCGATGTTGCAAACGGACTGCTTTTGAACGAGCAATAGAACTTTACACACTTTTAGAGCCTGTCTGGTTTTAACTCGTATTAAGATCGAGTGTCAATTTTATGCGAATTTTAGATTGTGAAGAAGGAACGTAGCGAGCTACGTGACTGATGAATAATCTAAAATTCGCCAAAATTGGCCTCGAGATTAATACGAGTTAAAAGTAAACATACTCTTAAACACTGCCAAAACGCTCTTGATAAACCGTTATCGGGAGCGTTTTGTAATCTACAATAGGGTAATCGCAGTCGATTGTAATTAAAGTCTTTCTCAGTCTAAAAACTTACTTTTATAAGTTTGCAGGGAATTTCTGTGGACATAATCATATAAGAACGGTAGATTCTTCTGAAACAATTCTCTACCGGCCTTCTTTGACACCGTAGAAACCAGCATAGCATCGGGAATCAGATTATTATCAATAACATACTTTTTGAGTTCATCGTCATCTTCGAGTATATCACCTAATATCAACCCTACACCATAAAGCTCAGCGCTCTCTTTATCATAGAATTTATTACCGCGAATTTTGATTAGCATACCCACGTCAGGAACCAAAGACACCGAGCCAGTGCTATTTAAAAAGAACAGTAGATTATCTACATGATTCAAATCTTCAATATCAATATTTGAATCATTCTGACATGGCAAATCTTTTATCTCATCGACCATCGACAAATATTCATCATAATTTGCAACAACACCGATACGTTTGTTTTTAAATTTCTTTAGATTATATTCGTAGGCTAATCGCTTTTGTTCCGATTTTTTTTCTAACCCTGATTTTATCTGATCAAATACCTCAGCATCAAGAGACATCAATGACAGTCCACTCAAGTTCCAACTATTGCCATACTTTACGAGTGACATGAAAGCGGTGTCTCCAACTTTAATATAGTTAGGCATCACGCCATTAGGCATGGTATCGGCTGATAACTTCAGTACTTTTCCATCAACCGATATTAATTGTGCCGACTTATTTGCTATTTTAGCATACCGATAGAAATCAAACGATTGCGATTCAAAGTTTTGAAGTTTATTCAAAATTTTCTTTTCATAGGGTTCAGGTTCTACCGATATGATCGCTGCCAACCACTTATAGGCCGGCAATGCCAACGGACCCACCAGAACGTTATAAGGCAAATAGCTGTAAACGCCATATTCTATTTGATCAACTTCTATATTTCCCGTCTTTTTAAAAATGTCGTGCAGGAAATCATAAGTATCATTCGACAATTTCTCTAAGTTGCCTACTTTTGTAAGATAACACTCGCTGACAAGCCATAAACAGAGTTCCCTGATCTGAAATATTTCGGGAACGCCACACTCACTCTCCGGCTTGATTTCGGGCCTCATAGGCGTATCGGGAGCATTATTTATACTTTCCATTATTGTCATACCAATGAAATGGGCAAACTCTTCTATACCTTCATTCATCGGATTTAATATAGTATCGGGATTGGCATCATTCAAAACATACCACAGCAAGAATTTGATAGCCGACAACGAGGGTATATCTGTACTAAACGTCGGATCGGAATCCAGATCATAGAACGGCAGTAATCGACCAAATTTCTCCTTATGTAACAACATAAATGCCGTAAAAATGCCATTACCGGCAACAATATCCTCAACATAGGCCGCCAACATCAAGGAAGCCTTTCGGGTATATGAAGGAGTTATATACTTATCACCTTTGAAATTAGCCAAAAGCAATTGATTAATTTCGTTAGCCAAATTCACATAAAACTGATCTGAATCATACTCCTCTTTACCGAAATGCATCGCAGCAAATTCCCTGCGTGTTATGAGCTGATTGGAAGGTTTGAATGATAATTTGCGTTTTGATTTTGACATCTTGCTATAAAATATGCATATAAATTATTATGCAAAATAACATACTATTTTAATAAAAAGCAAATTACAAATATTTATGTAAAAAATATCATCAAAACATTTGGTGATATAAAAATTTGATATTATTTTTGCATCGTAATCAACAAAAACAGTCAATGATAAACAATCTGCATAATAATTTATATTGGTGGCGACTCCGGTTCATAATCGGTGGTCAAACCTTTATTTGACATTATGCTATACCTTTAGAAGCATTTTATTACTCCATACAAGGACCGCCGATCTTGAAAATAGAATCGGTGGTCCTTATTTATTTAACAACAATATAAACCTATATAATAATGACACATTTAACTCCACTTCCCGACAATCGAGGCTACTATGGTGTCTTTGGAGGCGCCTTCGTCCCAGAGATACTACATTCTAATGTTGAAAATCTCGAGAACGCTTTTAAAACCTACGCATTTACCGATGAATTCAACCGCGAATTCAGAACTTTGCTCAGAGACTACGTCGGACGCCCTTCCCCACTCTACCGCGCCGATGCTTTATGCCAACGTTACAACACTAATATTTATCTTAAACGCGAAGACCTGAATCACACCGGGGCTCACAAAATAAATAATGCAATAGGCTCGGCAATGCTCGCAAAGCGCATGGGTAAGCATCGCATTATAGCTGAAACAGGAGCCGGACAACATGGTGTCGCCACAGCCACTGTGTGTGCTCTTATGGGACTGGAATGTGTCGTATACATGGGTGCTACCGATGTCGAACGTCAACGCCCCAATGTTGAAAGAATGAAAATGTTAGGAGCCAAAGTGGTTGCTGTGCACTCCGGAAATTCGACATTAAAAGACGCTACCAATGAGGCGATAAGAGACTGGTGTTGCAACCCTGCCGATACATTTTACATCATAGGTAGTACAGTAGGTCCTCACCCCTATCCCGAGATGGTCGCTCATTTCCAATCAGTGATCAGTGAAGAGATAAAAGTCCAATTGCTTGGTCACACCGGCAAGGAAACCCCCGATGCAATCATTGCATGTGTTGGCGGAGGCAGTAACGCAGCCGGAGCCTTCTACCATTTCATTTCAGAACCTGATGTCAGACTTATTGTGGCAGAGGCTGCCGGATTAGGCATTAACACCAACATGAGTGCTGCAACCATAAAACTGGGAAGCGAAGGCATTATACACGGATCGCGCACACTGCTGATGCAAACCGATGACGGACAAATCAAGGAACCATATTCCATATCGGCCGGTCTCGATTACCCTGGAGTTGGCCCCCTTCAGGCCCATTTAGCTACAGTTGGTCGAACGGAGGTAATCCCCGTGACCGATAATGAAGCGGTAGCTGCCGGATACCGGCTCACTCGCGATGAAGGTATTATTCCGGCATTGGAAAGTGCTCACGCACTGGCCGTGCTTGAGAAAATCAAATTTGATCCAAACCAAACGATCGTAGTAAACCTGTCGGGCCGTGGTGATAAGGATCTGGCAAACTATCTCTCTCATAATCCCGATTTAAAATGAAATATACCATACACACATCTTGTCGCACAATGTCATCTGACCTCGAGACTCCGGTTGGTATTTACATGAAGATACGGGACCTGTTTCCTGAGTCGGCATTGCTTGAAAGTAGCGACTACCACGCTGTGGAAGGCAGCACCTCCATTATTGGTGTTGAACCGATAGGTCGTTTTGTAGTTTCAGACTCCACAGTAACTGCCAGCTATCCCGACGACACCTCGATCTCTACTGAAATCGGGCCTGACAACGATGTGATAGACATGTTGAGTAAATACTTGAGGAGCTACTCTATCGAAGGTCCCGGAGCCAGACTCACCAACGGACTACTCGGTTTTACAGCCTACGATGCAGTAAGATACTTCGACTCAATCAACATCCAGCCACGCGAATCCAAATTTAAAGAGATTCCCGACATTGCCTACATTCTCTACCGGTTTCTTATTATAGTTGACCACTACCGCAACGAGATGACGATAATAGAAAACCGGCAATCCGAATCCACGCCTTCGGGTATTGACAATCTGATCGCAGTGTTGCGCAATCACTGTGTAACTCAGTTTGGATTCACACCGGCCAACGATATAGAATCGCCACTCACCGATGCCCAATACATGGAAATAGTTTCACAAGGAATAGCTCATGCACGTCGTGGTGACATATTTCAAGTCGTACTGTCTCGCCGTTTTTCACAAGGGTTCACAGGAGATGATTTTAATGTATACCGCGCACTTCGCTGCGTCAATCCATCGCCCTATCTGTTCTACTTCGATTTCGGACATTTTAGAGTATTCGGTTCTTCGCCAGAAACCCACCTGAGAGTTACCGGTAATACCGCATATATCGACCCTATAGCCGGGACCTTCCGTCGCACAGGCGATGACCAACGCGACCGGCAGTTGGCTGAAGCATTGCTTGAAGACGCAAAAGAAAACGCAGAACACATGATGCTCGTAGATTTAGCGCGTAACGACCTGGCTCGCGGCGATGGTAAAGTCAGCATCGAATTCCTAAGACACATACAATTCTACTCCCATGTAATTCACATGGTATCGCGCGTGAAAGCTGTTCTTCCCAATAAAGCCGATCCTTACCGCCTGTTTGCCGGTACATTTCCGGCTGGTACACTAAGCGGAGCACCCAAAATTCGCGCGATGCAGATTATAGATGAACTCGAGCCGCATAGCCGCGTTTCCTATGGAGGATGTATCGGTTATTTAGGATTCAACGGTGATATAAATCAGGCAATCACCATACGCAGTTTCCTAAGTCATGGCAATCGTCTATACTTTCAAGCCGATGCCGGCATCGTATCACGTTCTGTCCCGGCTACCGAATTGCAAGAGACCACCAACAAACTCGGTGCACTGACACGGGCCATAACCTATGCCACCGGTTTTGGTTGTTAGTGTTAGAGCATGTTTACCCCCCCCCACACACAAAAGCAACTGATTATGAGAATTTTAGTCTTTGATAATTACGACTCGTTCACATATAATATAGTACATGCTCTACGTGAACTCGGTGTCTCACCCGATGTAGTACGCAACGACCACATTACTCCGGCCGAGTGTGCCACATACGATAAAATAATTATTTCACCCGGCCCGGGTATACCATCAGAAGCCGGTGTATTACAGGATATAATCAAAGCGTGCTCAGGCCAAATCAAAATCGTTCCAATGCTTGGTGTGTGTCTCGGTCACCAGGCACTCGCTGAGAATTTCGGAGCAACTCTTTACAATCTATCAGAGGTATATCACGGCATTACAACACCGATCAACATTACAGCCAACGATCCATTGTTTGAAGGATTGGAACGGAGAATCGACGTAGGCCGTTACCACTCATGGGCTGTATCATCGAAAGATTTTCCAAGGGAACTCGAAGTCACCGCCATCGATGATAATGGCATAATAATGGCACTACGACACCGCTGTCTACCTATTCACGGAGTTCAATTTCACCCCGAGTCGGTACTTACACCATCGGGAATCAAAATCATTAACAACTGGTTGAAACTATGAAAACAATTCTCGACAAAATGTTTCGCCACGACAACTTGACACGTAGCGAGGCTGCTTCGATAATGGAACGTATTGCCGATGGTGCATATAACGACTGCCAGCTGTCGGCTTTCATGACCGTATTCTTGATGAGGGGTATTACCACTGATGAATTGGCCGGCTTCCGCGATGCTATTCTGAGTCGTCGCTGTAGAGTGGAGATTGAAAACGATTCATGCATCGACATCGTGGGCACAGGTGGTGACGGAAAGAACACGTTCAACATCTCGACTTGCACATGTTTTGTAGTCGCCGGTACAGGGCGTAAGGTTGTAAAACATGGCAACTATGGGGCAAGCTCAGTTTCAGGTGCATCTAACGTACTTGAACACCACGGTGTAAAATTCAGTGCCGACAACGACAAACTGAATCTATCGCTTGAACAGAGCGGAGTATGCTATCTTCACGCACCATTCTTCTCTCCTGCACTGAAAAGCGTCGCCTCAGCCCGTAAACAGCTCGGCGTACGCACGTTTTTCAACATGCTCGGTCCCTTGGTCAACCCGGTAATGCCTCGCCATCAGCTCCTCGGAGTTTATAATCTGAAACTCATGAGACTTTACCATTATTTAGCTCAAAATGAGAATTTCAGTTGCACTATAGTTCATTCACTTGACGGATATGACGAAATTTCCCTTACCGCACCATTCAAAATTGCATCCGATAAAGGCGAACGATTATATACTCCCGAAGAACTCGGTTTTGGCACCGCTCAACAAGCCGACCTGTGGGGTGGAGAAACTATAGCCGAGGCTGCCGCTATATTTGACAATGTCCTGGCAGGAAAAGCCTCTCGATCTCAAACCGATGCCGTAATTGCCAACGCAGCTTTCGCAATCACAACACTTGATCAGCAAATATCCATAGATAAAGCTATCGATCAAGCACGGTATTCGATCAATTCGGGTGCCGCAGCTGAGTGTTTCAAACGATTTGTCGATATAAACTCTTGATAACATGGCCGACATTTTAAATCAGATAATAGAATCTAAACAACGTGAAATTAATGCCTTAAAAAAAATCATAGACATCGGTAGGCTTCGGGATCAGGCTATCTCAATAAGTCGCCCCTGCCGTTCACTTAGTAAATCGATAATTGACGGAAGCGGCATTATTGCCGAATTTAAACGTCGCTCTCCATCAAAAGGGGAAATCGCACCATTTGCATCGGTCAGCGACATTGTAACTGATTATACTACTGCCGGTGCTTCGGGTTGTTCAATACTTACCGATACACCCTATTTCGGTGGCTCGCTCACCGATCTCGCAGTAGCCCGCAACTGCACGTCATTACCATTACTTAGAAAAGACTTCATCATTGATGAAATTCAGATCTATAATGCCCGCATCATGAGTGCTGATGCCATCCTATTGATAGCAGCGGTTCTCGACAAGCAACGTATTTCACAACTTGCCAGCCTGGCCCACGATCATGGGTTGGAAGTCCTACTCGAACTTCACAGTCCCGAAGAGATAGAGAAATGGACCCCCTTAGCCGATCTCACAGGTATCAACAGTCGCAACTTGCGCACATTCGGCACATCGCTCGACACTGCCGTACAAATGGCCGAGGCACTCCCTGACCAATCGGTCAAGATAGCCGAAAGCGGCATTCATTCAGCCAAAGATATAATCATGCTACGCAGTGTCGGCTACAGTGGTTTTTTAATTGGCGAAGCTTTTATGTCAACACCCCAACCGGGTGAAACAATAAAGAACTTTATCGATGGAATTTAAATATAATATAGACAGCGCAACGCCTCATCGTGACCGTGTAATCAAAGTTTGTGGCAACTGCAATCCGCACAACATAGGGTGCGTATCGGTTCTCACTCCTATGATGATGGGGTTTATTTTTACCGAACGCTCCAAACGCTCAGCCTTAGGACTCGACCCCACCATAATAAAGAATCTTCCCGATTACATAGAGCCGGTAGCAGTGTTTCTTGATGCCGATTTTGATTTCATAACCACCATCACATCGACTTATGGAATCAAGTCAGTACAACTTCATGGTAGAGAATCGACATTATTGTGTCAGCGACTCAAAGATGCAGGCTACACGCTGCTGAAAGCTATCGCTGTGGGCGAGAACCTTCCAGTCAAACAGATTATGGAATATGCTCCGAGTGTTGATCTTTTCGTTTTCGACACTTTATGTGAGGATGGTGGTGGCAGTGGCCAAAAGTTTGACTGGTCACTGCTTGAGGACTATCCTGACTGTGGGGTACCATACCTCTTAGGTGGTGGAGTAGGCCCTGATGATATAGCACAAATAGTGCAGGCCATGAGACCGGCAATGATCGGCATTGATATCAACAGTCGTTTTGAATCATCGCCGGGACTTAAGGATATCGCCACACTTTCCAATTTTATACTCACCCTTAGAACTTTCAATGAACAATGAACAGACTTCAAAATCTCTTTGCGAGAAAACACAACGACATACTTTCGGTATATTTCTCTGCCGGATACCCGTCAATCGAATCCACATCAGAGATTATCAACACTCTCGATTCCAACGGCATTGATATGATCGAAGTGGAGCTCCATTCAGTGACCCTATGGCCGACGGACCAATTATTCAAAACAGTTCGGCCAAGGCACTTAATGCAGGCATGACACTGTCTAAATTGTTTGATCAGATAGAAAAAGCCCGTCAAAAATCGCCCTCTATTCCTCTGGTTCTGATGGGATATCTGAATCCGATGATGCAATTCGGCTTTGAGAATCTATTCAAACGAAGTCAACAAGTGGGCATAGACGCGTTGATTATCCCCGATCTTCCAATGGAAGAATACCTCGCTGAGGTTCATCATCTCAGTAAGGCCTACGATATTCCGGTCATAATGTTGATAACGCCCGAAACGTCATCACAGCGCATCGAACAAATCGATCAGGTTGCCAACGGATTCATTTACATGGTGAGCAGTGCATCCACAACGGGGACCCGTTCAGACGGTTTCACCGATGATCAGATAGCCTATTTCAGGCACATAAAACAAATGAATCTCCGAAACAAACTTCTCATAGGATTTGGCATCAGTAACCCAACCACATTCAACCAAGCCTGTACCCACGCCAACGGAGCCATCGTAGGCTCGCTATTCATAAAATGCCTCGAACGTAACGCTACCATAGCATCGGCCACCACCGACCTCCTCGCCACACTCTCTGCCAATTGACCATACAAGTGAATATGCAGCATACTATATTGTAGCATACTATATCAGAACTGTATTTGAAATTAGAGTTGGTGGGTTTGTATTTTTTTATTACTTTTGTCAATGTATCGGGTTGACTACTCTGTTTCAGGTTTATATGATTTGAAAATAGTAGACCAGCTCCAACCATTTTACAACTGTTTCATTCATTATCATACTTCTACTAATGAACTTCAAAAAAATCGGCCTGCTTTTCAGCTCAATCTTTACTGTCGCTTTCGGCTCATACGCAACTATTGAGTTACCTGATATCATCAGTGACAATATGGTGCTCCAACAACAAAGCGATGCCCGACTCTGGGGATGGGCCACTCCGAGGGCTACTGTTACAGTAAAACCATCTTGGGAAAAGGCTAATGCTGTAAAGACCCGGGCTGATTCGACCGGGCGATGGGAACTCACTGTTTCTACCCCAAAAGCTTCTTTCATGCCCTATGTTATCAATGTAAAGGGTGACGGCAGTGATGTGACATTAGAAAATGTCTTGGTTGGCGAAGTCTGGTTCTGCACCGGACAGTCAAACATGGAGATGCCTGTCAAGGGTTACAATCTGCAACCGGTGGAAGGCGCAGCCGATGCAGTAGCTGAAGCTTGGAAATATCCCGGTATACGCATGGCTTCGGTTCCCCACGCCCAGTCCTACACTCCTCAGGATCGAGTAGCCGGCAAGTGGCAACTTAACGAGCCGGCAAATGTTTGGGACTTCAGCGCGATGGCCTACTTTTTTGCACGCGAACTCACCAATTGGCTTAACGTTCCTGTAGGCATAATCCATAGTTCCTATGGTGGATCGAAAGTTGAATGCTGGGAGTCACGAGAGCTTCTGGAACGATATCCTGAATGTGATATCGACCGGGAAGCCGCCGACCCCAACTTCAACCACATGCACAGAATCAATGCTATGTACAACGCTATGTTGCATCCCCTTATAGGTTACACCATAAAAGGTTTCATATGGAATCAGGGAGAATCCAACGTCGGTGAGCACGAAACCTACCCCTACCATCTTAAAGACATGGTTAGTGACTGGCGCTCGAAATGGGAACTTGGAGAGTTACCTTTCTACATGGTCGAGATTCCAGGATGGGAATATGCAGGAGCCGACAAGATCGATGCCGCGCTATTTCGCGAGTGCCAACATAACGCTACAAAGATAATACCAAACAGTGGCATCGTATGCTCGGCCGACCTGTTCTACCCCGATCAACAATATTGCATACACCCGCCACTTAAGGAGAAACTCGGCCGTCGAATGGCTCATCTTGTAGCCGAACGCACATATGGCATTGACGGATTACCAACCAGATACCCCGAATTTGTATCGTTTGAAGCCAATGGCAGTACGGCATCGATTAAAATCAGCAATGTGCCGCAGGGATTCTTCCCCTATTCCAATCTTAAAGGGTTTGAAGCCGCCGGTGAGGATGGTATCTTCTATCCTGCCAATGCGTGGGCTAATGGTCAAACAATGTGCATAGACTTGAACTGTCCCGATGTTAAAGAAATAGTCAACATACGTTATAATTTCAAGAATTTTATACCTGCATCAGTATTCAGTACACAGGGACTTCCATTGATACCGTTCCGCACCGACAAATAACAACTCCATTTACAATATCATGAAATAGGTCACACAACACAGTTTATGATAGAAGTTTTTTAACAAAAAGAGTTATTTTATTCCCTTTTTTTATAACTTTGTTGTGTCCAAAACTTCAAGTGCTGGAGCAGCAACGAGGAATAAGACCATAAAAAACTAATAACCAAACAAATATCAAACAAATGTCAACACAAACACAAAAGAAACAAAGTAATCTCGTCGCGATTATCACGATGTTTTTCATCTTTGCGATGATTTCGTTTGTTACAAACATGGCAGCCCCCTTTGGCAACATCTGGGGCTTCAAGTATGAATGGGCCGGTATGGCAGGTAACCTTATGAACTTTACCGCTTACCTTTTCATGGGTATTCCTGCAGGTAACATGCTTATCAAGTTCGGTTACAAAAAAACCGCTCTTATTGCTCTTGCTGTAGGTGCAATTGGTCTTGGAATCCAGTTGCTTTCGAGCGTTGCCGGTGCCGATGTAGTAGTTTATGGCGAAGGTGCCGACGCCACCACTCTTAACCTGTTCATTTACTTGCTGGGCGCTCTCGTATGCGGTTGCTGCGTATGCATGCTCAACACTGTTGTAAACCCAATGCTTAACCTCCTCGGTGGCGGTGGTAACAAAGGTAACCAGCTCATCCAAACAGGTGGTACACTTAACTCTTTATCAGGAACCCTTACACCCTTGCTTGTGGGCGTCCTCATCGGTACTCTGACAAAGAAAACTACAATGGCTGCCGTTTCGCCACTGGTAATAACAGGTATTGTAATCTTTGTTTTGGCATTTATCATCATCTCGTTCATCAAGATCACAGAACCACAGGCCAACCTCAACAAAGTTAAATATGAGCATTCACCTTTGGCTTTCCGTCACTGCATGCTTGGCGTTATAGCTATCTTCTTCTACGTAGGTATTGAAGTAGGTATTCCCGGTGAGTTGAACGCTTGGATCAGCCGTGAAAGCTTTGCCGGTGCAGCCGCTGTAGCCGGTTCACTTGCAGCTCTCTATTGGTTGATGATGCTCTTTGGACGTTTCCTCAGCTCTATCATCAGCGGAAAGATTTCTACCCGCACACAAATGGTATCGGTATCAAGCGTTGCCATAATTTTTGTTCTGCTTGCAATATTTATTCCTAAGACAAACTCTTTTGATGTTCCAAAGTTTGTCTACGATCCTGTTGAAAAAACGAGCGAAATGCTTACTAACATAGGTGTACCCACTGAAACTGTTCAACTTTTTGTAGAAAGCCCCAATGAGGAACTTATCGCTGAGTTCTCAGAGCAAATCATGGATGAATATGAAGTGGAAACTGCCAAAATCGTTGAACAGATCACCACTACTCCCAGTGTTCCAATCAGCACAATTTTCTTGATTCTTTGCGGTCTATGCACATCGGTAATGTGGGGCGGTATCTTCAACCTTGCTACCGAAGGCCTCGGAAAATATACTGCCAAAGCATCGGGTATCTTCATGACAATGGTCGTTGGTGGTGGCATCATGCCATTTATCCAAGATTGGATCGGTCGCACAAGCGGCTATATCGTCAGCTACTGGTTGGTAGTAGGCATGCTGCTTTACATTCTCTATTACTCAGTGGTAGGTTCAAAGAACGTAAACAAAGATATTAAGGTAGACGAAGAACCATTTGACCTTCGTGACCTATAATATATAATGTATATACATATCAACTCATAAAAATTTGCTGTTGTCCCGACTTGTGTTATTTTAGTAAAAAGAATGACACAGGCCGGGCAACCATCTTTTTTTACCTAACATTTACATTGTAATGAACGATTCGAAATTGTTAAACCGCGCAGCCGACAACATCAGAGTCTTGGTAGCCTCAATGGTCGAAAAAGCTAAATCGGGCCACCCGGGCGGTGCTATGGGTGGAGCCGACTTTGTAAACGTTCTCTACTCCAAGTACCTTGTCACCGATCCCGAAAATCCGACATGGATTGCTCGAGACCGCTTCTTTCTGGATCCAGGACACATGTCACCGATGCTCTACTCTACTTTAGCTTTGACTGGTAAATATACTATAGAAGAGTTGCAACAGTTACGTCAATGGGGCAGTGTTACTCCGGGACATCCCGAGCTCGACCCTGAGCGTGGCATTGAAAACACCTCAGGTCCATTAGGTCAAGGTCACACAATGGCTGTTGGATGTGCTATTGCAGAGCGCTTCCTGGTAGCACGTTTCGGAGAAACTGTAGCTCACAAAACGTATGCATTCATCTCTGACGGTGGTATTCAGGAAGAAATCTCGCAAGGTGCAGGTCGTCTTGCAGGTCACCTTGGATTGAGCAACCTTATAATGTTCTACGACTGTAACAACGTGCAGCTCTCTACAATGGTCGACGTTGTTGATAAAGAAGACTACGCGGCAAAATACCGTGCATGGCATTGGAATGTAATAGAAATTGATGGAACTGATCCTGATGCAATAAGCGATGCTCTCGAGCAGGCAATCGATGAAAAAGAACGTCCTACACTTATTATAGGCCACACTATCATGGGATGTGGAGCGGTTAAAGCCGATGGTTCTAACTTCGAGAACCAATGTAGCACCCACGGACAACCCCTCAGCAAATCGGGTGCCGATTATATCGCTACAGTGAAGAATCTTGGGGGAGATCCGGAAAATCCGTGGGTTATATGGGATGACGTGAAAGCTCTCTATGCACAACGCAACGAAGAACTGAAAGAGATCGTAGCCAAGCGCCACGCTGCTGAAAAAGCATGGGCCGAAGCCAATCCTGAAAAAGCGGCAACTCTCAAAAACTATATCGATGGCAAACTTCCCGATATAGACTTCAGCGCTATTGAATACAAAGCCAACGATGCAACACGCAACGCCTCAGCCTCTGTACTTGGAGTCCTGGCCGAGAAAGTTGGCAACATGATTGTTTCAAGTGCCGACCTCGCAAACAGCGATAAAACCGATGGCTTTTTGAAAAAGACCCACGCCTTTGCCAAGGGTGATTTCACAGGAGCATTCCTACAGGCAGGTGTAGCAGAGTTGACGATGGCATCGGTAATGAACGGAATAGCTCTTCACGGTGGCTGTGTAGCAGCCTGTGGCACATTCTTTGTATTCTCTGATTACATGAAACCGGCCGTGCGCATGGCTGCATTGATGGAACTTCCGGTCAAATACATCTGGAGTCACGACGCATTCCGTGTTGGTGAGGATGGTCCTACCCACGAGCCCGTAGAACAGGAAGCCCAAATTCGTCTTATGGAAGAATTGAAGAACTTATCGGGAAAACCTTCAGTTTTAGTTCTACGTCCGGCCGATGGTGCCGAAACGATCGTTTCATGGAAAATGGCACTCGAAAATCAATCAACCCCAACGGCTCTTATACTTTCACGTCAAAACATCAACGACCTACCAACAGCCAACGGTAAAAACCGCTATCAAGAAGCTATCGGTGTGGAGAAAGGCGGCTACGTAGTAATGTCGGCCGACAAACCCGAAGTTATACTTGTAGCCAACGGTTCGGAAGTGTCGCTGCTATGTGATGTTGCCCTACAACTCGAAGCTGGACAGATACCATGCAGAGTTGTATCAGTACCGTCTATAGGTCTCTTTGAAGAGCAACCTATAGAATATCGTGAACAGGTTATAACCCCCGGAGTAAAAGTATTCGGTCTTACCGCCGGACTACCATCGACCCTTCGCTCTCTAGTAGGTGCCAACGGTAGAGTTTATGGTCTTGACCACTTTGGAGCATCGGCTCCCTATAAAGTTCTTGAGGAGAAATTTGGCTTTACCATACAGAACATCACCGATCAAGTGTTAAAATTCATCGGCAAATGAACAAAAGCCATCAAAGGTGCATTATAGTATAAAAGCAGTTTAAAGATGCTAAATTTGAATATCGTAATAAAAAAACTCCTAAATTAACTTATATTTAAAAAAAATATTGTACCTTTGATGACCGAAAAGGCTCAAAAAGCCACAAGGTTTATTTTCAACTATTTAGAGAAACAAATTAAATCATAAAAATTATCTGTTTATGAAAAAAACATTTTTTGCAATTGCATGTGCAATGTTCTTAGGACAGAGCATGGTAGCCCAGGAGGAAGTTGTCCTTGTTGAAGATGCTACCCAAGGTGTTGTTGAGAACCGTTTCCGTGACAACTGGTTCATTGGTGTAGAAGGTGGTATCAGCTTCCTCAACCAGCGCCATGGAGAAAACGTTAGCTTCAAAGATCGTATCGCTCCTGAAGCTGAAATTACTGTTGGTAAGTGGTTCTCTCCCTTATTTGGCTTCCGCGCTAACCTCGATTGGTTCCAAAGCAAAGCCGAATACAAGATGAACTACTTCGGTTTCGCTGGTGACGCTATGCTGAACCTCACCAACTGGTGGTGTGGCTACAATCCCAAACGCGTTTACAATGCATCGCTTTATGTAGGCGCAGGTATCTATGGCCGTTATGCTAAAGAAGGTGACAGCTGGAACTACACTCACTCTCCTCTTATCGAGGGTCGCGTAGGTTTATTGAACACATTCCGTTTGAGCGACCACTGGCAGTTCCTTATCGACCTCCGCATCGTAGGTAGCGACAAGAGCCTTGTAGCTCTTGACAACAACCTTGAAAGCTACGGTGGCCAGATCCTTATCGGCTTCAACTACAACTTCGGCAAGTCAACTTGGAGCGCTCCTATCATTCCTATCGTTCCCGAACCCGAGAACTGCGACGCACTTCGTGCCCGCTTGCAGGCTGCCGATGCTCGCATCGCCGATCTCGAAGCTCAGTTAAAAGCTTGCTTGGAGCGTCCTGTTCAAACTGTAGTAGCAGCTCCTGAAGCTCCTCTGGCAACTATCTACTTCCCCATCAACTCTTACACTCTGAACCGTTCAGATCGTAACGTGCTTGGTGCTATTGCAAACATCATGAAAGCTAACCCCAACCAGGGTTATGTTCTCACCGGCTACGCCGACAACTACACCGGTACCGATGCTTACAACGTACGTCTCCGTCACAACCGTGCAAACAGCGTACAAAAGCAACTCGTTCGCAATGGTGTTCCCGCTTCACAGCTTGAAGCTACCATCAACAACGAGAACCTCAACCCCAATGGTGAGAAATTTGTTGCTCTTGATCGTTGCGTAACCATCACCGAGAAGAAGTAATCAACAGTTTACATAAATCATTTCAAGCGCGTCACCCTGAAAAGAGTGACGCGCTTTTAGCATATTGCAGATCACACCGCATAACAAATTAGAAAATCAACCAAAAATGACTAAGAGCCTGTCTGGTTTTAACTCGTATTAAGATCGAGTGTCAATTTTATGTGAATTTTAAATTGTGAAGAAGGAACGTAGCGAGCTACGTGACTGATGAATAATCTAAAATTCGCCAAAATTGGCCTCGAGATTAATACGAAACATATTCAAATAATCACTCGTTCATTAATATAACTATTTTAGTGTGTTAAAAGTAAACAGACTCTAAAACGTAGGCATCTTTGATATATTTCAACCAAAAGCAATCTTATTTTTAATAAAATAAAGCATTTATAAATTATTAATAAAATCTTTTTTCTATCTTTGGCCATGGAATCAATTTATTCACAAAATACTTATAATTATGAAACGTATAGCTTATCATTGCATCGCATTCTTAGCAGGTTTATCCGCTATTCTGGTAGCATGCAATCAGAGCGGGCCACGCATGGTCGATTATCCATTTATCAATTTTGCCAATACTACATCAATCGATATAGTCAAGGTAGATTTAAACGATTCATCCACGGTACTTACAATAG
>CANOKG010000035.1 GCA_947566655.1 uncultured Muribaculaceae bacterium
TCGCATAAAATTGACACTCAATCTTAATACGAGTTAAAACCAGACAGGCTCTAAGATTGTGTTTCTACAGGTTCTGTCCAATTTGTATACGAAGCAACGCCGAGTTCCAACAAAAAGTTGAATACCCGGCGTCTTTATAACATCTATTTAATGCAAGGCAGTAATCAGCGCTTTTCAAGGAAGGCCCCTACCTCAGCTATCGCTACGCGACCGGTAGACTTCAATACCCTGATACGGAAAGCATCGCCCGACAGCTCATCAAAACGATGAATCTTAACCTGTCGGTGTGTGGGAGCTTCACCACTGAATATCTCCTTCCACTCTCCATTAGAACGATAGTCAATAGCGTAAGCAGCAAGTGTGCACTGGCGGTTATCGGTAATCGTGATCGCATTGAACCGGCTCTCAGGATCGAGCTCAATTTGTAATGTTGGGATTTCAACTCCTTCAGATGACACCCAGCACGAGCCAAAATCATCATCGGTAGCCAAGTCATGGATATTCATATCATCGCTCCACGTTCCTGTAGCATGACGATATTTAGCGATATTGGAGCTGATGATTGGAGCGGGAGCATCGGCTATCTTAACACCTTTTCCCTTATTCTTCCACACTTTGCCTATTTCGGCAAGGCGTTCTACAGCATTATCATCAAGAAGGCCATCGCGATTGGGAGCCGCATTAAGTATAAAGGTACAACCAACTGCATTTTTGGGTTCTATATTATTCTTCACAATAGACTCAGCATCGGGGAGTGTCATCGAAGGAAAATGAGATTTCCAGAACCATGTAGGTTGCAAGTGATCACACGCCATTGATGGAAGCCATGCACGGCTACCGTCGATACGTTGACCCGCGCCCTGTTCATAAGTTTTCAAATCGGAGTAGAACAAGGCATCACCGGGATATTTAGCTCCATTGAGATCCATCACCAGGCAATTGGGCTGTATAGACTTAATATAGTTATAGATCTCCTCAAACGAGATATCATCATAAGAGATTCGCGACCATGGCGCATCCCAACCATCAATCATCAAAGCCGTAATCTCTCCATAGTTGGTAAGTATCTCCCGCAATTGAGCCTTAATAAAATCAGTATCGGCCGCTTTGATATGACGCGGCAAAATCTTTTCATGAAGGTCAAGTATAGAAAAGTGACACATAACCTTCATTCCACGACTGCGCATCGCGTCGGCAAATTCCTTGAACACATCGCGTTTTATGCCACTGTTCATAACGCTATAATCAGTAGTCGATGTATTCCACAAGCAGAATCCATTGTGGTGTTTCACCGATATACAGCCAAACTTCATACCGGCCGACTTAGCCGCATTGGCCCATTGCCCGCAATCAAGCTTAGTAGGATTGAACAATTCAGGACTACGATCAGGATCGGCCCAATCGGATTCAAGATACGACCCCATTCCAAAATGAATGAACAGTCCAAATTTTAGATCTACAAAATCCTGTTGCAATTCCTTAAGACTCTTGGCCCATATATTTCCCGAAGCCAACAGAGCAACAACCAAAGATATTAAAATTTTATAATATGCCTTCATGGTTTAATTATGATAAAAAATTCAATTAAAAGTTTTGACAAAAGTACATATTTTCAGTAGTATCATCCAAAAACTCCAATCTTAAAAAGAAAAAAAAAAAAAAATAAAATATAATAAGAACCATACATGGTAAACCATTTGACGGCCACCGGTGTTTAATAAACAGAAACAACAAAAAAGAAAGATTTTTTCATTGCTATGATATAATGTGATAATGATTGGTTTATCAATCGGGGCGCTGTCGCGATGACAGCGCCCCGATTGGCGTTTGTATATTTTAATTCTCTCAAAGCGTAAATGCAGTCTTGATCCAGTCACTTGCGCGCAGGCAGACAGAATACAAGAATCGCCGTCGCGAGCCACAATATGACTCCCATTATAGCCAAGCCTTCATACAGACCCGAAATATATGGAAAAGCATATGCAGCTAAGAGATAACTTATCTTCATAAGCCATATAGTAGCGATTACTGAAATTCGGGTAATTATATTCAATTTATTACCTATGGCAAACAAAGTGAAACAGATTGAATATATAATCGACAGCGTTGTCGAAACATAACCAAGTACCTGCATCGCCGTTGAAACATCACTATAGTCATAACTATCACCCAGATAATTATTAAATATATTAACTCCCAATACCAGTAACAGGAAAAATGCCGAACTCCAGGCGCCTATAATTCCCAAAACATTAAAGCCGGCTTTACGGCCCGAAACTCCTGCCCATATTAACAGACCAAATCCCACCAATTCAAAAACATAGTAGGCATAAACAGCCGCGCTATGACAACCCAATTTGTTCAAAACAAACATTATGACTGTTGATAACACAGCAACGACAGCATAGCCGCCACAAATAAATTTCAGCATTTTTTCATTGTAACCGTTCATGATAGCTTTTTATTAAGTTTGATTGACAAAGATAACGATTTTTAAACTGTAAATTACGGTAATTCCAAGCTTTTGTTGTAATTTTACACGCATTTTTCCACAATAAACCGATGAGAAGAGTTACCATACCATTAATTTCACTTTTTATCACTGCATTATCGGCGTTAGGCGCTGAGCCTACCGATTATTACAAAACCTGTGAGGGGAAACACGGGAAAAGCCTGTTGCAGGCACTTCAAGATGTCATCGACAATCACATCGATGTCAGCTATAAAGGGCTATGGACTCTTTATGCCAAATCAGACATACGCGACAACGGCACTATATGGGACATGTACTCTACCAAGGAATGGACCGTGAGCAAAGAACAGTGCGGACAGTATGGCACTCTGGGTGATTGCTATAACCGCGAGCACTCATTCCCCAAAAGTTGGTTCAACGATGACTCTCCAATGGTAAGTGATGCGTTCCACATATATCCCACCGACGGCAAAGTAAACAGTCAGCGCAACAACTACCCCTATGGAGAGTGTGCCAATGGCACCACTCTGTCTCCAAACGGCAAAGTAAAAGCTCTTGGCAAATTGGGAACCAGCACATTTCCCGGTTACAGCGGAACAGTATTCGAGCCCGTCGACGAGTACAAGGGAGACTTCGCCCGCTCATACTTCTATATGGCGGCCCGATACAACGACCTTATCGCCGGTTGGAAATCAGACATGCTGGCTCGAAACAACTACCCGGTCTTCAGCCCGTGGGCTCTGAACCTACTGTTGAAATGGCACCGGCAGGATCCCGTAAGTGATAAAGAAACAAGACGTAATGATGTAGTATTTGACTCACAGAAAAACCGAAACCCTTTCATTGATCACCCCGAACTTGTCGAATATATATGGGGCGACAAAAAAGATCAAGGTTGGATACCTGGTGGCGAGACAACTCCTCGACTGACATTACCGGCCGACGGCACAACCATCAATGTAGGCACCACAGGATTAGGGGTGGAACGATCTGTAACGATCCCGGTACGTGGCACATCATTGGTCGACAACATAGCAGTCACAGTCAGTGGCATGGGATTCTCATGCAACACGACATCTATCCCATACCAACAAGTCAATAGAGGTCATGCCACCATATCGGTTTCATACATCAACAATACAGTCACTACTTCGACTGGAACTCTCAGCCTTACATCGGGCAACACCGCGGTGACAGTCAACCTCCAGGCACGGTCGATCGACACTATCGAAGCCACCGATGCCACAGAGATTACCGAGACTTCATTTACCGCCAACTGGTGTAACATACACGGTGACGGCGCGATGTACTCGTTGATGCTTTATCTCAACGGCTCACCTCTCACGGACTACCCTATACGCGTACCTGCCGAAGACGAATCATACACCCTAACAGGACTCCAACCCGACAGCGACTACAGTTATACCCTTTCCTACAACAACGAGGTATCAAACACGGTCAATGTCAGGACAGCCACTCCAATTCCATCAATACAATTTCTGTTTGACGGTGAACTCGACTTTGTCTCCGAACCCGGCGTTGCAAGCGATATTGCCGAGATTTTGATGGAAGTCGAGAATATCGCCGGAAACATAAACCTCTCGGTTAACGCTCCTTTCGAACTTTCGACCGACAAATCATCATGGAATCGCACTATCACACTCACTGAGGACGAAGACAGGTTCTACATGCGACTCAACGGCTCTGAGGCAGGACGATACACATCATACATTTCGGCCACTGCCGGAGACTACATCTATGACGACATCGATGTAACCGGCATTATAACATCGGCCGCATCACTCCTCGAAGACTTTGAATCAGGCAACAGCGCACCCGCCTACACCAATGGAACTTATAAAGGTAACGCCACCGAGTGGAACATAACCAATGTCGCCATAGACCCGCGCGACAAATCCAAAGCCTACTCCGGCAACTGGGTATGCTGCTTCGGCAACAACAGCAATAGTTCAATCTCCACCTCCGAACCTTTGCAAGGCGGTATCGGCACCGTTTCTTTCATGGCCAAACTATGGTCCAAAGATGCTCATGCCAAAATCAAGGTTCAATACTCCACCGATGGTAACAACTGGATCGATGCCGGCAGCGTCATTGTTGAAAGTGACAGCGAATACTCCAAATACTCAGCCACGGTAAACCACTCCGGCGCCCTTTACCTCAGGCTACAACAGGTGTCGGGCAAACGTGTGCTGATCGATGACATCGAAGCCTCTCGCTACTCGGGCGTAGGAGCCGTCACCCAACTCTACTATCACTCATGGGACGCGTATACCCGCGATGGCCTCCTGATCATCGAGAACTCCCGCGATGGTGACCGATTCAGCGTCTATAGCATTGACGGCACAACCCGATTTGAAGGAGATTTACCCTCGGGTGAGACAGCATTAAAGCTCGAATCCGGACTATATATCATAACATCAGGCAACTTTGCCCGACGAGTGCTTATCAAGTAAGTGCTTGACTCTATCAACAAGAAATATAACTATTTAAATATAAACTTTTATACACTTTTCGTTGCTAAATGAGAAAATGGCGTATTGAAGACAGCGCAGAGCTGTACAACATCAACGGCTGGGGCCGACAGTATTTTTCGATCAATGACCGCGGACATGTTGTCGTCACCCCTCGCGAAGGGTATGCATCGGTCGACCTCAAAGAGGTTATGGACGAGTTACAGGTGAGAGATATCACAGCCCCCGTGTTGTTGCGTTTCCCCGATATTCTCGACAACCGCGTCGAGAAAATATCACGATGTTTCAAACTCGCTGCCGAACAATACAACTACACCGGCGACAATTTCTTAATTTACCCGATCAAGGTCAACCAGATGCGTCCCGTGGTTGAAGAGATTGTCACCCATGGCAAGAAATTCAACATAGGCCTCGAAGCCGGTTCAAAGCCCGAGCTCCACGCTGTATTGGCGACCAATATCGTGGAAGACGCCTTGATCATTTGCAACGGTTACAAAGATGCAAACTATATTGAATTGGCTCTCTTGGCCCAGAAAATGGGACGCCGCATATATCTCGTTGTCGAGAAGCTCAACGAGCTGAAACTTATAGCTGAGATTGCAACACGCCTCGACATTCAACCCAACGTTGGAATCAGAATCAAGCTCTCTTCATCGGGCTCGGGAAAATGGGAGGAAAGCGGTGGCGACCAGTCTAAATTCGGGCTCAATTCCACCGAGCTTCTTCAAGCTCTCGATTTCATGGAAAAACGCGAGATGAAGGCAAGCCTGAAGCTCATACACTTCCACATCGGTAGCCAGGTGACGAAAATTCGTCGAATCAAGAATGCCCTCCGCGAAGCAATGCAATTCTATGTTCAGCTCTCAAAACTCGGTTTCAACATCAACTTTGTCGATATAGGCGGAGGCCTGGGAGTTGACTATGACGGCACCCGCAACTCGTCGAGCGAAAGTTCCATGAACTACTCTATCCAGGAGTATGCCAACGATGCCGTATACTCTCTCGTCGATGCCTGTGAGAAAAACAATCTGCCTCAGCCCAATATCATAACCGAAAGCGGTCGCTCGTTGACAGCTCACCACTCGGTGCTGATTACCGAAGTCCTTGAGACAACATCGTTACCGGCTATGAAAGATACCGAAGAGATTCCCGAGAATGCCCACGAACTCGTGCGCGAGTTATACGACATATGGGACAAACTTAGCCAACCGTCTCTCTTCGAGAGCTGGCACGATGCCCTGCAAATCAGAGAGGAGGCCCTCGACCTGTTCAGCCTCGGAATCGTAGACCTGAAAACCCGCGCCATGGTTGAAAAACTCTTCTGGTCAATAGCTCGTGAAGTAGGCGAGATGGCCCAGAGCATGAAACACCCGCCAGAGGAACTTCGTAAAATAGCCAAGCTGTTGCCCGACAAATACTTCTGCAACTTCTCGCTGTTCCAGTCATTGCCCGATTCATGGGCCATCGACCAGGTATTCCCGATCATTCCGATCTCGCGGCTCGACGAGAAGCCTACCCGTACAGCATCGATTCAGGACATGACATGTGACAGCGATGGCAAGATCGCAAGCTTTGTCAGCGACCACGGCACGGCGTCTTCACTGCCCGTCCATGCGATCAAATCCGGTGAGCCTTACTACCTCGGTGTATTCCTCGTTGGCGCCTACCAGGAGATTCTCGGTGACATGCACAATCTCTTCGGCGATACCAACGCCGTGCACATCGATGTCTACAAAGACCGCTATGAACTTGACCGAATCATTGATGGTGAAACCGTTGCCGAAGTACTTGACTACGTACAGTACAACCCCAAGAAGCTCGTACGCAATGTCGAGACATGGGTTACAAGCTCGATGAAAGCCGGAAAAATCTCTCCCGAAGAGGGACGCGAATTCCTCAGCAATTACCGCTCGGGGCTCTACGGTTACACCTATCTTGAACGAAACTAACAGCCGGTAGGTATAAGTGTGTTAAAATCAGACAGGCTCTAAACAATCAAGCACCGATGAAGCGCTACTTTCTGCAACTTTCCTACCGAGGCACACCGTTCCATGGATGGCAAAGCCAGCCCAACGCAATTTCAGTACAGTCAACAATCGAAGATGCCCTTGGAAAGGTATTGAGGTGTCCCACGCCTATCGTAGGCGCGGGACGCACCGATGCCGGGGTCAACGCATCAATGATGTTGGCCCACTTCGATGGGCCCGATGACATAAATAAAGAAACCGTAATAAGAGGCATAAACTCGATAGTAGGCAAAGATATAGCCATAAGCCACATCCATGACGTCCCTGCCAACGCCCACGCCCGCTTTGATGCCACTTCACGCACCTACCACTATCACGCCGCTACCGGGAAGAATCCATTTCTCTACCCCACCGTGTGGAAAGCTCCGGCCACACTTGACTTTGAAATGATGAACCGTGCAGCCCAACTCTTGCTCGATGTCGATGACTTCACTTCATTTGCAAAGCTGCACACCGATGCAAAGACCAACATTTGCAATGTAACATACGCCCGGTGGGAACCTATCGGCAATCAACGATACCAATTTGTAATCACCGCCGACCGTTTTCTACGCAACATGGTGAGAGCTGTCGTAGGCACACTTGTTGACGTGGGTCGCCACAAACTCACTATCAACGATTTCAAACAAATTATAGAGCGGAAAGACCGTTGTGCCGCCGGTACATCAATGCCGGGAGAGGCTCTCTTTCTACATCGCGTGACCTACGACTACCTTCCCGACCTGACACCGGCAGCCGAGCCATAAGAAAGCTCGCACATATTGTTTTTCAACTGGCCATCAATGAGCTTCAAGCCAGTTGCTCGCCACTCCCGATGACACTTCGAGTCTAACATGCCCGCTGTAGGCGCGTTCCATCAATTCTCCTACGATCTGTTGCAAACGTGGCAACTCATAAGTCTTGACATTAAACACCAATTCATCATGTACTTGAAGAATCATGGTAGATTGCATTCCCTCGCGCTTCATGGCTCTGTGAATATCAATCATCGCACGCTTTATAATATCGGCGGCCGAGCCCTGTAGCGGAGCGTTAACGGCATTGCGCTCGGCATACCCCCTCACTACAGCATTACGTGAATTGATATCGGGCAACATACGCTTTCGCCCCATCACTGTTGTGACATATCCTTGTTGACGTGCCGCTTCTATCGAACGGTCGATATATTCGCGAATGTGAGGATAGGAGGCGAAATATCCATCAATCAACTCTTTGGCTTCTGATCGGGATATACCCAGACGCTCGCTTAGCCCAAATGCCGAGATACCGTAGATGATGCCGAAATTGGCAGTCTTCGCATTGCGACGTTCCGTATCAGAAACCTCATCCAGAGTCTTGTGATAGATTTTGGCGGCAGTGGCTCGGTGAATATCGGCGCCTGAGACAAATGCATCTATCATATCAGGATCACCGCTCATGTCGGCCATCAACCTTAATTCGATCTGCGAATAGTCGGCCGACAACATCAAATCGCCTTCATCGGGAATAAACGCACGTCTGATTTCACGTCCCAGGTCGGTTCGCACCGGTATATTCTGCAAATTGGGATTGGTCGATGACAGGCGTCCTGTAGCCGTAACCGTCTGGTTATAGGTGGTATGAATCTTACCGGTAGCTGGGTTGATCAGCTCTGGCAAAGCATTGATATAGGTTGTCAACAGTTTGCGAAGGCCTCTGATCTGCAGTATCAGATCTACAATAGGGTGAACATCGCGATACTTCTCCAGAATCTCTTCGGTTGTAGAATAGGCTCCCCGCTTTGTGCGTTTGGCCTTCGGATCGATCTTCAGGTCTTCAAACAACACCTCGCCGACCTGCATTGGAGAAGCGATATTAAAGCTCTTACCGGCCAACTCATAAACCTGTTGCTCAAGCTCTGTAACCTGAATGGTAAGCTTTGTCGACAACCTGTTGAGCTCGGCTGTATCGATTCTCACACCGATCCATTCCATATCGGCTAAAACAGCAGCCATCGGTAACTCTATATCAGTATAAAGCGGCATCAGTTGCTGCTCTGAAAGCTGTTTTTCCAAAGTTTCATATATAGGCAACAGCAAGCCGGCCTGCTCTCCGATGGCAGCTACAGAAACCGGGAGCGACTGACGACGCGATGCATTATCGTTGGCATAATCAAGAGTAGTATAGCCCAAGTATTGAATTGCCAGATCACTGAGACGGTGGCGTTTCTCGGGTTCAATCAAGTAATGGGCTACGGCTACATCGGCATAAGGCGCGGTAACATCTATACCTTGACGCCTCAGCAGTAACATATCGCGTTTTATATCCAGACTCACGAGCTTTGTGGAAGGGGAGCTGAACAACGGCTCTATAACCGACAATAGCTCGGCTCGGGCATCCATTCCTTCGGGAAAAGCAATATAATCAGCCCTTCCTCCTTCGGTCGAAAGCGCTAATCCCTTTATAACGGCAGTCATTGATTCAGCGCCATCGGCGTGCACGGCAATTGCCGTAGCGCGGTGGCTGCACTCCGACACAATGCGCGAGACCTCTGTAAGATTCTCAACAACAGCAGTATTAACAGTCGATGCCATAACTGTAGCCGGGAGGGGTGCTTCATCGGGGATGTCAAAGAGAGAACCCATCGATGGCCCTGCCGGTTGAATCGTTACCGGCCGAGACTCTGATACCCCCATTCCGAGACGCGCCATAAAGCTCTTGAACTCCAACTCGCGATAAATTTCACGAAGAGCATCAACATTCTCAGGTCGTCTAATCAACGAGTCGACAGTAAGATCCAACGGGACATCGGTTTTAATCGTAGCCAAGAACTTGGAGAAACGAATCTGCTCGGCATTCTCGCTAACCTTACGTTGCAATGCGCCCTTCAAATCGGCGGTGTGTTCGAGCAAATTCTCTACCGATCCCCATTCACCAATGAGCTTAGCCGCAGTCTTCTCTCCAACACCGGGACATCCGGGTATATTATCGCTGGCATCACCTTCGAGAGCCAGCAAATCGATAACCTGCAAGGTATTCTGTATACCATATCGATCGCAAACCTCCTTTGGTCCACGAATCTCAAACCCTTGACCCTTTGTAGCCGGGCGGTACATAAATATCCTATCGGTAACCAGCTGGCCGTAGTCCTTGTCGGGAGTCATCATGTAGGTAATGAAACCCTCCTGTTCAGCCTTCCTGGCCAAAGTCCCGATAACATCATCGGCTTCAAATCCCGGCACCTCTACCACCGGTATATTATAAGCCTCGATAATGCGTTTTATATATGGAATCGATTTGGTGATATCCTCGGGTTGTGCATCACGCTGTGCCTTATACTCGGGGTAAGCCTCGTGGCGGAATGTTATACCATGGGGCGGATCGAAACACACAGCTATATGTGATGGATTTTCCTTACGAAGAATCTCGTCGAGCGTGTTGCAGAAACCGAAAATCGCCGAAGTATTCAAGCCCTTCGACGTGACACGCGGAGCGCGGATCAGGGCATAGTATGCACGGTAAATCAACGCGTAGGCGTCGAGTAGAAAGAGTTTTTTATCGTCCATGGAAGGTTTAAGTAAATATTCAAAAATGGATGGATCCCACCGGTATTACATTTCACGCGAGATAACATAGCGGAAGAGGGCATCGAAGGCATCACGGTCGCTACTTTCGGGGAAATATTCGAGTTCCTTGATAGCCTTGCGGTACAGTTGCCCCATCTTTTCGTAGGCATAGTCAATGCCTCCCCCGGCTTTTGCAAACTCGATCAACCGGTTTATTTCCTCATCGGTGAGTTGCTCCTTTCGTGAGAGCATAACCATAGGGGAATCTTCATCGTTCTCTTCAAGCAATACATGAAGCAGCGGCAATGTTATCTTTCCCTCTCTAAGGTCATTACCTGTAGGTTTCCCTATTTTGTCATCATTGAAATAATCAAAGATATCATCCTTGATCTGGAAACAGAGACCGAGAAGCTCGGCATAGTGCGACAAATGTCTGAGCGATTCTTCATCGGCATTGACAGCATAGGCACCCATCTCAACACATGCGACAAACAGGGAAGCCGTCTTGCGGTTTATAACACCGAAATATGCCTCCTCGCTAAGCTGATGGAAACGAGCATTATAAATTTGGTCAATCTCACCAAGCGACAGTAACTTGCCCAAATTTGCAATTGAAGCGACAGCACGGGCATCACCGGTAGATATTGCCTCTTGCAATGCCATTGACACAAAATAGTCACCCACAAGCACGGCAATATGATTGTCCCACAATCCATTGATTGTGGCCAATCCCCGGCGCATACGGGTTTCATCAATAACATCATCATGAATCAGCGACGCGTTATGCAACAGTTCAACTGCCGAAGCCGAAGCCAGCACCTTCTCGTTGACCGATCCCATAAGGCGGGCCGACAACATTACCAGAATTGGGCGAATCTGTTTTCCCTTCACCTTAAGGTAATTCTCGATGACTGTATTCATCAAAGTGTTGGATGTGTGTAAACGCGTCCTTATACGCTCGTTTAACGCATTCAACTCCGATGCTATATTTGCTTGTATGTCGCTTAGTTGTGTCATGTTCTGTCTAACAGATGGCGAAATTACAAAATTATTTTTAAATCGAGCCCATAATTTCAATCGGCATTGCGTTATTTAACAAAAAAGTAGTAGATTCGTGAGCGTTATTTTGAAAATTTTACCGGAATTGGAGTTGTAAAAAAAAACGATACACTATGACTTCAATAAAAGTAAAATACCGATCATCAACAATTGCCGACCACGAGGGAGCGATCTATTACCAAATTATCCACGAGCGAAAAGTTCGTCAGCTAAACACCGAGTATCATGTAACGCCCAATGAATGGGATGAAAGTCGTTCAATGGTGACAACCAAACAGTCAAGCGCGAGGAGATCTTTCATTCTATCAATCAGAGAACGCATTCGCCGGGATGTAGAGCGGCTTACCAAAATCGACAAGCGCCTTGATGCAAGAGGCATATCCTACACCGTCGACGATGTCATTGACGAGTTCCAGAAATATGCAAGCAAATACTCTCTGTTCAACTACATGGAGAGTCTTATTATCAAGCTAAAGCAGCTCGGTAAGACAAGAACCTCTGAAACATACACAGCGGCACTCAACAGCTTCAAGAAGTTTCTTTGTTACGCAAAATACCTCGGGCTACACAAAGACGAGGACATCATGCTCGATTGTCTGACCTCCGAGATTATGGAAGCATACGAGGCTTGGCACAAGCAACGTGGCAATTCACCCAACACCATCTCATTCTACACCCGTATACTCAGAGCCGTATATCATAGGGCAGTCGAAGATGACATCATCGAAAACCGCAAACCATTTCGCCATGTCTATACCGGTGTGGACAAGACCATCAAACGGGCATTACCCCTACCGGTCATAAAGAAAATCAAGGCGCTTGACCTATCGCTCATTCCCGAACTTGACTATGCACGGGATATGTTTATGATGAGCTTCATGCTTCGGGGAATGAGTTTCATCGACATGGCATACCTGCGCAAGACCGACCTTGCAAACGGATATGTCACATATCGCCGACGCAAGACAGGCCAACAGTTAGCCATAGCATGGACAAAGGATATGCAAAAGGTATTAGACAAGTATCCCGAAAATAGCAGTGACTATCTTCTTCCAATAATACGGAATAAGGGAGTCAATGACCGCACATCTTATCGTAACGCAGGATACAACATCAACCATAACTTGAAACGAGTAGCCGAAAAAGTTGGAATCAATCTGCCCCTTACACTTTACGTAGCCCGACACAGCTGGGCATCGGCAGCCAAAGCCAAAGGAATACCATTATCGGTCATAAGCGAAGGCATGGGGCACGATAGCGAAGCCACAACTCAAATCTACCTTGCAAGCCTTGACACATCGGTAGTCGACAAAGCAAATTCCATAATCCTCTCAGCGCTCTAACGCCCTGCCCCCAAAAAACATCGGAAACAGTCCCAGCCTCGCCAAAAACCGAGTCCCACTGTTTAGCGGTCATCCAAATCTCTAGATAAGAGTGTCTTATTCATTTCGTAAAGATAACCATTTCCCTCAAATCAAAGAAATTTATAGAGAAAAAAATCAAATTAATTTGATTTTTTACCATTCAAAAGACCATTTGTTTAGCTAATTCGACTATTGTCATTGCGCTACAGCTTGTTATTTAAGCATATAGTGGTTATCCAAATCTCTTATCTAGAGTTAATAACGATGGCATTATCTTCAGAAATGGCTGACTTATCAGAAGATCAAGGCGTTTCGCCAGTCAATGGGACTGACGACCGCGAAGCGTATTCTAAATCTTGGATTGCGCTATACACTCGCCCTCGTAGCGAGAAGAAAGTCAAAGCATTTTTGGATGAACAGAAAATTGAGGCATATTTACCTGTCCAAAAACAAATAAGACAATGGTCTGACAGAAAGAAACTGGTGGATGTTGTGATCATTCCCATGGTAATATTTGTCAATGTCTCCAAAGAAAAGCTCAATCAAATAATCAATCATCCGCTCATTTTAAGGCCACTCACACTACCAGGGAATAAGGATATTGCAATAATTCCAAACAGTCAAATAGAGCAACTAAAATTCATCTTAGGTCAATCTAATTATCAGGTAACTTTTGACCCAACAATAATTACTGTTAATGATACGGTTAGGGTTGTACGTGGGTCTCTCATAGGTATTACGGGTCAAATAGAATACTGTCCAAACGGCTCCACAGAGTTAACTATTCGGATTGATTTACTTGGTGGAGCGAGAGTAAAAATTAACCGTTACGAAATGGAATTAATAAAGCCTCATGTATAATAACGACATTTCAATATTATCTGAATTATCACAAGTATCTTCGCCATCAAGTTGCGAAGGCAACATGCGCAATTATTTAATTTCCAAATGTGCTAAACTGGTAGACTCATACACATCTGATTCCATCGGCAATCTTTTTCTAAAAAAAGATTGCAACTGTAATGACGTAAAAAATGTTATGATAGTTGCCCATATGGATGAAATCGGAATTATTATTACACATATAGAAGAAAACGGATTAATAAGATTCGACAAAATTGGTGGAATAAATGAATCTGTACTAATTGGTAGCAAAGTTAAAATTGAAACAAAGGATGGTTACATTTTTGGTGTTATAGGTTCTCTTCCACCTCATATAAAACAAGAAAGAAATCAGAAAATTGAAGTATGGGACCTTTGGATAGATATAGGAGCAACTAATAAAGAGGACGCTCAACAACATATTGGCGTAGGAGATACAGGTGTAATATTCGGTAGTTTTAATGAGTTAATAAACGATAATATCAGCATGAGAGCTGCTGACAACAGAACCGGCCTTGCAATTATTATTTATTTGCTTGAAGCATTAAGGAATTACTCACTCAATAGAACAAACCTGACATGCGTTGCCTCAGTCCAAGAAGAAATTGGATTAAGAGGTTCCACAGCACTCTGCATGGATTATTCTCCCGACTACATAATTGTTTTAGACGTTACTCATGCAACAGATTATCCAGGAATAAAGAAATCAATTTATGGAGATATCAAACTGGGCCATGGCCCGGTTATCCCCATAAGTCCAGATTCTTCCAAAGACTTACAATTCTTCATCCAAAAAACGGCGATTCAAAATAATATATCGTATCAGGTTCAAGCATTTGCCCGCCCTACAAGTACTGATTTGAATGCAATCAATATGAGATTTAAACAAGCACAAACAGGTCTGATTTGTGTTCCTTGTAGGTATATGCATTCGCCTTGTGAAATAATTTCAATAACTGACATCAAGAATACTGTTAGCATATTATTGAATTTCATTCTACAACTCAACGGTAAAAAGAACAGTTAAATCTCAATATCTGCTCTTCAGATAAATGTCTAACGGAGAACCGATAGCCGAATATTAAAGTGGAGGACTAATCTAAATTTATTGCAATGGAAACTGGAAAATGTAAATGGTGTGGTAAAGAAGTTCCCGCACGCGTACTTATGATGTATGGAGGGTATTGCTGCCCCGCATGCGTTATGGCTGGACGCCAACGCGAACGTTAATATTTAGCAATGGAGAAGCCGATAGCCAAAAGTGGAGGCCAAATTTTAATTGAAGAATTCATGTTTAATATCTTAGATTTTTTTAAGGTTAAAGAAGAGCTTCAGCTTTCCTTATCTGGAATTTCTGTATCCAAAGAAGCCTCTGAAGCGATGTTCTTTTTCGGGTGTTCAGACACATGCTCTGGTTCTTGCAGTGGCACCTGTGATGACACCTGTGATGGTAACTGCTACGGTTGTGGTGACTGCGGGTCAAATTAATCGAAATAGGGCTTTCGCTTGGTTATATTAAGACCAAGCGAAAGTCTTGATTAAAAGAATTGCTCTGTTAACAGTGACTTCAGAACAAACTAATTAGAAAGAGACTTTCAATTGATTCTGCATTGCAGAGTAATGCGAAAGACTAAATTGAATATTCCGAATATGACAGATAAGAAAGAACTTTCACAGAGTGTTTACTTTACCACAAATCTTATTTGTAATTTAGATTGTGTGTATTGTTATGAACATGACAAATCAGATAGATCCACTTTCAAGATTGAAGAGGCAAAAAGGACTCTATTTAAAACGTTAAATAATGTAACAAAAAAAGGAACTCTTGTGAATTTTCACGGAGGAGAACCATTTATTTCCTTTGATAAAATTCGAGAGTTGTGTGAATGGGCATGGGCACAAAACTTCCCTGAACGGTTCACAATGTTTGCTACCTCTAATGGCACGCTTATACATGGAGAAATAAAGGAATGGCTATATGAGAACAGACATCGTTTCATTGTTGGGTTAAGTCTTGACGGAACTAGAGAGATGCATAATATAAATCGTTCTAATTCCTTTGACAAGATAGATTTAGATTTTTTTGTCAAAACATGGCCTAAGCAAAGTGTGAAAATGACAGTTAGTCCACACACAATCGAAAATCTCGCGGAAGGGATTATTTCTATTCATAGATATGGATTTCACGACATTAGAGCGAACCTCGCGGAAATGGTTGATTGGTCATCTCCTCGATACAAGGAAATCTACGCAAGAGAATTGGCAAAGCTATCAAAATTTTATTTAGAAAATCGGAATCTACAAAAATGTTCGTTATTTTCTGTAAACTTCTCGAGTATTGCAAATAACGTAGTCAGAAAATGGTGTGGAGTTGGAACTGAAATGACTGCAATAGACATTGATGGTAGATCATATCCGTGTCACTTATTCTTTGATTCTGTATGTGGAAAGGATAAATCACAAGCAATTATAAAAATAGATTTCTATAATCCAAAGGCATATACCTCTAAGAAGTGCACAAATTGCCAATTTCTACCCGTTTGCCCCACTTGCTATGGGGCAAATTACATATCCCGAGGAGATATTGCTGAAAGGGATTGGAATATGTGCGAATTGCATCAAATACGTTTTTTAGAAGTCGCACGATTTGAAGCTCAAAAAATAATATCAGAATCCAGCATTATATCCAATCTTAAACCAGAGGAACGCTACAAAAGACTTCAAATTCTTAAAGGAATTCAAATGATTCTACCCGAGTTAAATACCAATGAATCTTAAAGTATGTCCTACAACCACAGATGATCGTCTCATTTATGAGGAGTGTTTCATCAATAATGAATTTAACAATTTAGTATTTGGAGGTGAAAAAGTATCTGTTTCCAGATACATGAGAGACGAAGTAAATGCCGAAAAATTCATTGTATTTCAGTATAAAGACTCCAAATATATACCTATAGCATTTGCTCATTTTTACGAAGAGCATAATGATGGACAAAAGACAATAGTTGGAGGCATTAATCCAAAATTGTTTAATTCGGGAATTGGTATTTATTGTACTTATGCTGTCTTGAAACATATATTCCGTATACATCCTTCATGTTCTGTGCTAACTGGTGTTTTTCCTCACAACAATCGTACAATAAAATTGATTGAATCCTTTGGCTTCATTACGAAAAATAGCATAAACAACAAGTTTATATACTATCTAACACATGATGATTTCATAAAAAGCACAATGTTCAGAGCTATAACAAATAGAATAACCGTTGAGTACTAACAAAGGACTTCTTTTTTAAATTAAATACATTAATATTCATTCATTAATGTATTGGAGAAGTGTACTATAGCTTTTTGTCATATAAGATTTCTTTTGAACCCACAAAATAAGTACGGTTAATGTCTAATCTTAGTGTTTTATTCTACGGAGCGACTGATATTGGTAAAGTCAGAACCAATAATGAAGATACATTCATCGCCCAAAATATTTGGGACGATAGGCATATAC
>CANOKG010000036.1 GCA_947566655.1 uncultured Muribaculaceae bacterium
GAGTGAAGCCCGGCTTGAAATTAACCATGTAACGGTCGGCGGGATTGGCCTCGCCATGGGAATCAATGGTAATGCTTTTTACTGCTACCTTGGTGCTCGCAGTTGTAATAGGGTCAGATATATTGAAATATCGACGGGCATACTTATAGAATTCACCGGGCTTACTCACGGTTGTCTCTGTCTCGACCGTGATGTCGAGGACCGTTGTTGGGAGCGAGTAGGCTATTCCGTAGTCACCGGCCTTGGTAGCGGTAAATTTCTGTACCGTTTGGCTATTGGCTAAAAATGGCAGAAATGCCGACAAGATAATCGATGCGGTATATTTCATAAGGGCTTTGAGTTTGTTCAAATTTAACTCGTATTTAATTAAATACTGATTCTGTGCTTCTAATTTATATGGTTCATAATCGTCAAGATAGCACGTCCTACAGAGTTGGCTATATCAGAAGCTGTCACACCATATTCTCCATGCTCTCGAGCGGCCAACTCTCCGGCTATTCCATGAATATAAACACCCATCATGGATGCTTGTTCGGGCTTATAGCCTTGGGCTACAAGTGATAGTATAATGCCTGTGAGGACATCGCCCGAGCCGGCTGTAGCCATGGCCGGAGTGCCCGACGAGTTGAAGCAAACTACGCCATCGGGGCGCACTGTGGCAGTATAATGGCCTTTAAGCACTATTATTATATTGTAGAAGCGAGCCATTTCCACAGCTTTCTGTAATCTCATCTCGGCACTGGTGTGTTGTCCAAACAACCGGTCAAATTCACCGATGTGGGGAGTGATGATGGAGAGAACCGGTACGCTGTTTAGTAGGGTAGGCTTGCGGGCTATGCAATTAAGAGCGTCGGCATCAAGTATAACAGGTGAGGTTCGAGCCAGAAGGAAGTTCTCGAGTGCTTGCAAGGTGGCGTCATTGGTGCCTATACCGGGGCCTATTGCCACAGCGTCAAATGGTTTGTCAACCTCGAGTTGGGTTATGTAGTACTCACCCTTGTTGTATTGGTACAGAACATCGGGTACCGATGACTGCATGATCTGGTATCCACATTTTGGCGATTGCACAGTCAGTTTGCCAATTCCCGATCTGATTGCCCCGCGTGCGCCGAGCACGGCAGCTCCCATCATTCCATAGCTGCCGGCTATGAGTAGACCTGCTCCAAAGTCGGCCTTCGAGCAGTGTAGAGGGCGAGACTTCAGCAGACTTTTAATCTCGTCGGCCTCGATGAGATGGTGTCTTGCCTGGGTGTTTCTGATCGATGTTTCGTTCATGCCGATGTCAATGATCTTCCACTCTCCTACGAGTTCAGCATTGTCGGGGTTGAAAAAGGCTATTCGGGGGAATTGGATAGCAAGTGTAAGGTCGGCGTGAATAATATCGCGGTTTACGGCAAATGGATTTGAATCGCCAAACATTCCCGATGGAACATCAATAGAAACAACGGTGGCACCTGAGTCGTTGATGTATTGAACGAGAGTGCGATAGCCTCCTTTTAATCCTTCTTTAATGCCGGGACCGAAAAGTCCATCGATTACAAGGTGGTTGGACGATAGGCGCGGTATAGAAAATTCTTTGACTATCTCGTTGAAGTAAATATCGGTGTCGAGTGCGAGTAGCGCGTCCCGGTAGGCTTTGCATGTAGTGTTCAGTGCGTTACCCCCTACATTTATTAGATAAACCTCGGGTTTGTAACCATGTTCAGACAGAATGCGTGCCACAGCGAGAGCTTGCGCTCCGTTGTCTTCACAACCGGCAAAAACTACAACCGGTTTGCCGGGGCGCCATCGAGCTTCGATTTCAAAGGCAACGCCTTCGGCTACCCTTTCCACAAAATCGATAATCGAAATTTTATCGTGTTCAATTGTGTAACGGGCTATATCGTTGATTTGTTGAGTGGTAAAGAGTTTCATATGGAGTCTAAGCGTTGTGATCGAGCATCAGTTGGATTGCATACTCTCACTAATGTGTACAAAAATAGAGATTTTATTCAAAAAGGACAACAAAATTAGCCCGGTTTTATCATAGAGTGTGTTTATAGCGCAGAAATGAATTGTGTTTATATGGTTATGAGCATGGCTGTGTACAGAATCGCGACAGCAAGTAGGTAACCTGCGGCTACCTGTCCTAAAGTGTGACGTCCCAGAAGTAGTCGTGCCGAAGCTACTATGCCTGAGATGATAACCATAGTGCATGGTAGTAAGGTGCCGGGAACCAGACAGTAGCCACGATATACGAGAAATATCGAGAGAGCCGTGAGCCCGCCCATGCCTGCTGCGTGTCCACTGATTTTCCATTTTAAGTTTATGAATGTCATTATCAAGATCAATACAGCCGCGCCAAAAGCGAATGCCGGTAGCCATGCCGGTGCATGTATGTGGCTGAGATACCAGCCAAGAAAGCAATAGGATAACATGGTGAATATAAGGGGCAGTGTTCGCTCTTTTCGGTCGTTAAGCATTGGATCACTGATGATCTTCAGTATATTCAGCATGTAGATGAAGGTTATAGGTAAGGCTGCTGTTATTCCCAATGTGGTTATGGCGATCGGGTACACCGGGTGTCCCGGAAGGTAGTGTAGGAGTGTGGTACAGAATGCGATGATTATCGCGTAGGTTGGCATTAAAAGCGGATAGCTGATTGCAGAAATTACTCGGCATGCAAGTTGTATGAATCGGTCCATTAAAATGTTAGTTATCGTGGTTATTATATTTTTTTTCTAAGTCGGGCTACCGGGAATCCCAATCGTTCGCGATATTTTGCTACCGTTCGTCGGGCAATGTCGATTCCTTCGGTTTTATTTAGACGTTGAGTTATGAGCTCATCGCTAAGGGGATGTTTGGGGTCTTCCTCTTCAATCAGTCGCTTCATCATGGCGAAAATTTTGTGGGTAGAAGTGTCGTTGTCATCCTTAGGTCGTTCATTGAAGAGTGATTTTAGGGAGAATGTGCCGTGGGGGGTAGAAACATATTTACCTGCTGTTGCACGGGAGATTATCGAAATGCCATATCCGGTCAATTCCTTGATGTCTTTCAATATCATGGGCTTGATAAGACTCTCGTCACCGGTAAGAAAAAACTCCCGTTGTAACTTAACAATAGCTTGCATCACTCGGTAAAGCGTTTCCTGTCTCATTGAAAGCACTTTGATGAACGACTGGGCTTCACTGCGTTTGCGGCGAATAAACAGTGCCGCTTCATCTTTATGAGATTCACTTATAGGGGTGTCGGCCGCAAATGTACGTTCGATTGACAGTTCGGGGATGTGGCTTAAACGTGTAAGCACAAGATTGTCTCCCTCGATGTCGACTGCAAAGTCGGGGGTGACGTGTTGGGGTGCGTCGTCATCGGCTCCTCCTGTAGCGAAGGTGCTGCCTGGTTTGGGGTTCAATCGCTTGATTACTGAAAGTGCCTCCTTGAGTTGTTCTTCGTCAAGTCCTATGGCAGCGCGCAACTTGTCGTAGTGCATCTTGGAAAAGATGTCGAAGTTGTGATTTACTATTTCGGTGGCGTTGTCTATAGCTGCCGAGTGGGGAAGACGCTTGAGTTGTAACAGCAAGCAATCGCGCAGATCTACTGCGGCTATGCCGGCCGGCTCAAGTTCTCTGACTTTTTGCCAAACGTTGTAGACTGTAGAAGAATCGATTGCTGTTGACGTTTGCATTGATACGTCATCGGCAATCTCTATAAGCGATCTGGATATATAGCCGTTGTCATCAAGGTTTCCAATGATGTTGGCTGCAATGATACGCTCTATATCGGTCATATCGGTGAGCGCTAATTGGGCGCCAAGCGATTCGAGTAACGTTTCTCCGCGCTCGGGAGCTGCTGCGGCTATGTCATAGTAGTTGTCGTTGGCCGAATAGTTGTAGGCCCTCCGGTTATACAGTGGTGTCGGGTCATCGTCGGTTGATATAGATGGTGACGAATGGTCATTCTGTGTCATCTCATCGGGGTATGTAGCTTCCAAAGCCGGCATTTCATCGACGGCACGTCTCACGGTTTCTTCAAGTTCGGGAGTCGACATTTCGAGCATCTTCACAAATTGTACCTGCAACGGTGTTAGCCGCAGTTGTTGTTTAAGCCCTGTTTCAAGTGAAAGTGTCTCGTTCATAGGTCAATGTGTGATGCCTCGATATTCTCTTCCATGAAAATGGAGGCCATTTGGGTAAAGCGGTCGGCGCTTTCAGTTGTGAGATAAGCTACTTGGCTGTGACGTGAACAGCGTTGATCGATTTCGGGATGACGTTGGAGATAGTTGGCTAAGCTGCCGGCTACAATTCTACCCTGGGTTACGATTCGTGTGTCGTTTGGCACAAACCGTTTTATCTTGTCAAGAAGCAGGGGATAGTGGGTGCATGCCAATATTATCGAGTCGATATATGGGTCGTCGTTGATGAGAGCCTCGATCTCTTTTTTTACAAAATAGTCGGCTCCAGGGCTGTCAGCTTCACCGTTTTCCACTAATGGAACCCACATCGGGCACGCGTGTCCCGTAATTTTGAAATCGGGTTGGAGTTTTGCCGCTTCGAGTTCGTAAGACTGTGATCCGATGGTTCCGCGTGTACCTAAAATACCTACGTGTCCATTGCTCGAAATCAGGTTAAGCTGCTCTACGGTTGGGCGAATTATGCCAAGAACGCGCCGTGAGGGGTCGATTATCGGAAGGTCGCGCTGCTGTATTGATCGTAACGCTTTCGCTGAGGCTGTATTGCAAGCTAAAATCACCAGGCTACACCCACGGTCAAACAAAGCTTTTACCGATTGAAGGGTAAATTTATAAACGAGTTCAAACGAACGGTTGCCATAAGGCGCGCGAGCATTGTCACCCAAATATAAATAATCATATTGTGGTAGGTGGTTTCTTATTTCGCGCAGTATGGTGAGCCCGCCATATCCGGAGTCAAAAATACCTATGGGGCCTTGTTCAATTAATGATATGTCATCAGATTGTCTCATATATAGGACAAAATTACTCACTATTTGTGATATTTTTTCAAAAAAAACAGAAAAAATAGTTGCAAACCGATTTTCTATGCTTATATTTGCGAGTGAATATACAGCATTAATTTTTTTATTGGTGAAAACAAGTTTACCTTAATAATAAATATCATTTAACATTATGAACAAAACAGAACTCGTAAATGCAATTGCCGAGCAGGCAAAACTTTCTAAAGTTGACGCCAAAGCCGCTCTCGATGCTACTATTAACGCTATTGGTAACGCTCTCGCAGCCGGTGATAAAGTAGCTATACTTGGTTTCGGTTCATTTGCAGTGACAGAGAAGGGTGCACGCACCGGTATTAATCCGCGCACAAAGGAGAAGATTGAAATCGCTGCACGTAAATCGGTGAAATTTAAGGCCGGTGCAGAACTTGATGCAAAAGTGAAGTAAAACACGACTTCATTGTCAACCGTTAAACGGCGGGGAATCGGCTTAGGACAGTGCTCCTGAAGCTGATTTCCCGCTTGTTTATATGCTTACGTTTTTTGAAATTTATTATGTAAAATTCTTATAAAAATTTCAGGGCTATACTGATTTTTTGTAACGTGTTTTGTATCTTTGCGCTTTAAACGACACGGAACGTGTTATTAAACTATATAAAACCTTATAATGATGGAACAAATAGATCGTCTACTTGCCGAGAAACTATTGAAAATCAGTGCTATTAAGTTGCAACCCGATAATCCTTTCACCTGGGCATCGGGATGGAATTCTCCTATATATACCGATAATCGAAAGACATTGTCATATCCCGAGATTCGCACATTTATAAAGGTTGAGCTCTGTCGCATCATTATGGAGCATTTTGGTATGCCTGATGCTATTGCAGGTGTGGCCACGGGGGCAATTGCACAGGGAGCTTTGGTTGCCGATGAGCTCGGTTTGCCTTATGTATATGTTCGCTCTACACCTAAGGACCATGGACTTGAAAATCTTATTGAAGGTAACGTGAAGCCCGGTCAAAGGGTCGTGGTTATTGAGGATTTGATCTCGACAGGAGGAAGTAGCTTGAAAGCATGTGCGGCGTTACGCAATGCCGGTTGTGAAGTTATAGGTATGGCAGCGATATTTACCTATGGTTTTCCTGTCGCCGAGAAGGCTTTTGCCGATGCCGGGGTGGAATTGCGCACATTGAGTAATTATAACTCTATGTTGCAGGCTGCGCTTGCAACCAAATACATTCGCGAGCAAGATATTGAAACCCTCGCCCAATGGCGTCACGATCCGGCCAATTGGACTCCTAATAAATAACCGAACGGTTCAGCTATGGCGAAGTATAAAGGAAAATCGGCTGTAATAGATCGTCCTATCGCAAGTGTTTATGAGCGATTCAGTGATTTGTCGGTTCTCGAAGAGGTGCTGAGGGACCGTCCTGATGCATCTCAGATGGCAGAGATAAAATTTGACGATAACTCACTTACGATTGTCAATAATCAGGTAGGTGAAATACGCTTTGATGTAACCGAGCGGGTGGAGCCTACGAAAATAGTGTTTACAGCGGCAAACTCACCATTGCCAATCGTGATGACAATAAATATGTTGGCTATTACTGAGAATTCTACTGAGGTGTCGACCGAAATAGATGTCGAAATTCCGGTCATGTTAAAAGCTTTCATCGGGCCTAAGTTGCAGCAGGTCGCTGATCAGTTTGGGGTCATGATGGCGGGGATGGGCCGTTGATTGTTAATTGATTCATTATGAAATTTCATAGTTACGGGTTCGCGCGTTGGCAGTCGTTGCTACGCGTGGGCCTGTGTTTTTTAGTGATGTTGACAACATTGGCCGGATGTAAACATCTTGATGATGATCGTATACCTCCGGCTCCGGTCAGGCTTGAGTTCCGCACTGTTGCCGATTGGAATCTTTATGGGGTTCCCGGAGCTTTGGGTTATCGCCGCTATATTAAATCGGAGCGTATACCGGCAAATTTTCCCTATGTGGCATTATCTCAAACCGGTTTTGGCGGTGTTCTTATAGTAGGTGATATTCTTGGAGCTCCCCGGGCTTACGATTTGGCTTGTCCGGTAGAGTGTAAAGCCGATGTGAGGATTGTGATTGATGAGGAGGCATCGAAGGCTTACTGTCCTAAGTGTAAGAGTGTGTATGATGTGTTCACGAATTATGGGCAGCCGCTTAGCGGTCCGGCTCTCGAGTATGGTTACGGGTTGAGGAAATATTATGTCGGTGCAGGCAGTCAAGGCGAGTACATGGTTGTTACGCGCTGATTAGATATTATATTAATGCCAATGATCCTTGTTTAACGAATCCAGCGCCGTTTTGAATGGAGTAAAATGGGGTGAAATTTGCACGGATTTAAAAAAATAATGTGTCGAATGTCGTTATATAAATATTTATTTGTACCTTTGCACTTGCTAATGCCTCTTGTGAAAGTGTGAGGCGTAAGTCCAGGCCGCTCGAATGGTGGAATGGTAGACACGAGGGACTTAAAATCCCTTGGCCATTGCGGCTGTGCGGGTTCGAGTCCCGCTTCGAGCACAAAATTGCAAGCTTAACATTAATAATGTAGGCTTGCAATTTTGTTTTTCAGGCGTCCTGAAGTATCTTTGCTAAACATTCATTTGACACAAGTTAAATATTGTCATACTCCAAGAGTCTGTCTGGTTTTAACACACTATAAAGGAAATTATATTGAAGATATGAAATACAATTACACGACAACAGGAACTTGCTCGAGATCAATAGATTTTGAGGTTGATGAAAATGGATACCTGCATAATGTTTCATTTGTAGGCGGCTGTAATGGTAATCTTAAAGGCATTGGGGCGCTCGTTGAGGGGCAACCTGTCGCTGAGGTGATCGCGCGTCTGGAGGGTATAAAATGTGGGGTTAAAGGAACTTCGTGCCCCGATCAATTGGCCTTGGCGCTTAAGAGCATTTCTTGAATCGTACACTCCAAGGCGATTTGAACAATCGATATTGCACATCTCTGTTATGTCTGTGCCATAGGTTACATAGTGTTAAATAGTATGAAAATCGGTCTGAATTACGTATATTTGTGCCATAAAGAAAGTTACAACGCTTGTAACGTTGTGGCGAAAAACTAATAACTTACTAAAAAATAAAGAAATAACTAATAATGGCAAAAGTAATTGGAACAGTGGTTATCGACCGGGAGCGTTGCAAAGGTTGTGACCTATGTGTTGTGGCATGTCCGTGTGATGTGCTTGAACTCGCTGCCAAAGATGTTAATGACCGCGGTTATCACTACGCCCAAATGTTGAATGCCGATGCTTGTATAGGATGTGCCGCTTGTGCTACGGTGTGTCCCGATGCATGTATCGAAGTGTACCGTTTGATGCAAAAATAATATACCGCAATCGATTTCAGTTATTTTTTTACTTACCAAAACAACTTATATTTTCAGATGAACGAAGAGGTAAGACTCATGAAGGGAAACGAGGCCATCGCACATGCGGCTATTCGCTATGGTGTAGATGGCTATTTCGGCTATCCTATTACTCCACAATCGGAAATTCTCGAAACTTTAGAAGCCGAGATGCCGTGGGAGACAACCGGTATGGTTGTATTGCAAGCTGAGAGCGAGGTCTCTTCAATAAATATGGTGTATGGTGGAGCCTCAACCGGTGCCGCAGTTATGACATCCTCGTCAAGCCCCGGTGTGAGCCTTATGCAGGAAGGTATTTCCTATATCGCGGCCGCCGAGTTGCCGGCATTGATTGTTAATGTGATGAGAGGTGGTCCGGGTCTCGGTACGATACATCCTTCACAGAGCGACTATTTCCAGGCAACCAAGGGTGGTGGCCATGGTGATTATCATTTGATAGTCTTGGCACCTGCTACGGTACAGGAGATGGCCGATTTTGTTGGACTTGGTTTTGATCTCGCATTCAAATATCGCACTCCGGCGATGATTCTCGCCGATGGTATCGTGGGGCAAATGATGGAAAAGGTTGTGCTTCCGCCGGCTCGTCCACGTCGCACCCCCGAGCAGATTGCCAAACAGTGTCCTTGGGCTGCTGCAGGCAAGCATAAACGTCAACATAGAAATGTTGTGACATCGCTCGAACTCGATTCGGCAATCATGGAGAAAAATAACGAGCGTTTTCAGCGCACTTATGCCGAGATTGAACGGAATGAGGTTAGATACGAGACCTATTTTACCGATGATTGTGACTATCTGATGGTTGCATTCGGTTCAGTGGCGCGTATATGTCTGAAGTCGATAGAGGAGGCTCGTAAACGGGGTGTTAAAATTGGACTTGTAAGGCCTGTTACTCTGTGGCCATTCCCCTACGATGCTATATCTCAGATTGCTGAACATGTTAAGGGCATTCTCGTTGTGGAATTGAATGCCGGTCAAATGATAGAGGATGTGCGTCTGGCTGTCAGCCACGATCTTCCTGTTTATCATTTCGGACGAATGGGTGGAATAGTGCCGAACCCCTTGGAGGTTCTGAATGCCTTCACACAAAAATTTAATCTGTAAACTGTGGGTATGGATCAAAATCAAATAATAGAACAGGGAACAAAGGTATACAGCCGTCCGCGTCTTATGGATGACCGTAACATGCATTATTGCCCGGGCTGTAGCCATGGCGTTGTTCACAAACTGGTGAGCGAAATTCTTGATGAGATGGGTCTTGAAGACACAGCAGTTGGAATTGCTCCGGTTGGATGTGCTGTTTTTGCCTATCATTATATAGATATTGATTGGGTTGAAGCGGCTCACGGACGTGCTCCGGCAGTCGCTACTGCGGTTAAACGACTTGACCCGTCGCGTGCCGTCTTTACCTATCAGGGTGATGGTGACTTGGCTGCCATAGGTACAGCCGAGACAATCCATGCCGCCAACCGAGGTGAGAATATAGTAATCATCTTCATCAACAACGGTATCTATGGAATGACCGGTGGTCAAATGGCTCCGACAACGCTTGAGGGGATGAAGACAGCTACCACGCCCTATGGACGCCGGGTTGAGCTTAACGGTTACCCATTGAATATTACGCCACTGTTGGCTATGTTGCCGGGTACGAGCTATGTGACCCGTCAGTCGGTACACACCGCCGCATCGGTAAGAAAGTGCAAGAGCGCGTTGAAAAAGGCGTTTGAGGCTGTAATGGCCGGCAAGGGTACTGCAGTGGTTGAAGTGGTCAGCACTTGTAGCTCGGGCTGGAAAATGTCACCTGCTAAGGCTAATGAATGGATGGAAGAGAATATGTTCCCGGCCTATCCTCTCGGTGATTTGAAACCTCTCGAATAATTATAATTGCATACAATCGGCATGCAGAACATCGTGTTGTTCTCTTGCTGAAATTTATAATATACAATGACACAAGAAATTATCATAGCTGGTTTTGGCGGACAGGGAGTCCTCTCAATGGGAAAAATTCTTGCCTACGCCGCTTTGATGGACGACAAGGAGGTGACGTGGATGCCATCCTACGGTCCTGAACAACGTGGCGGCACAGCCAACGTGACGGTAATATTGAGCGATAATTCTATCAGTTCACCGGTGCTCGATACATATGACATTGCGGTTATTCTTAATCAGCAAAGTCTTGATAAATTTGAATCCCACATTAAGCCGGGTGGATTGCTCATTTACGATCCTTCGGGAATTCACCATCGTCCTACACGCGACGATATCTCTATAATTGAGGTAGATGCAATGACTGCTACTATCGAGATGGGAAATCCTAAAGGTTACAATATGATTCTGCTTGGTGCTCTTATAGAAGCTCGTCCAATGGTTGGCATCGAGGCTGTGTTGAGGGGGTTGAAGAAGGCTCTTCCTGAGCGTCACCATCACCTTATCCCGGCCAATGAGCAGGCTTTAAGGAGAGGTATGGAACTCGTTAAACAAGCCTGAACTTTAAATTGATTATTCGAAATATCACGGTCGATAACCTATGAAAGAAATCTGGAAAGTAGTTAAGCGCTTTATGCCTCCCTATAAGAGGTATCTGGTGCTTAATATTATTTTTAATATCCTCGCGGCGATCCTGACTCTTTTTTCTTTTGCAGTCATCATCCCTATACTGGAGATGCTGTTCCAGATCAAAACAGGGGTATATACCTTTGAAGCTTGGGACTCGGGTGACTTTAAAGATGTCGCTATCAATAACTTCTATTATTACACGCAGGAGTCGATAGCCTATTTCGGGCCTTCGGGTACGCTGGCTATGTTGGCTGTGTTGCTGGTGTTCATGACTTTGTTGAAGGTGGGTGCTACATACATGGCTTCATACGTCATTATACCGATGCGCATGGGTATCGTTCGGGATATCCGCAATTTGATGTATGATAAGATTGTTGGACTGCCTATCGGGTTCTTTACATCAGAACGTAAAGGCGATGTGATTGCCCGAATGAGTGGTGATGTGGCTGAAATTGAAAATTCAATTATGTCGTCGCTCGATATGTTCTTCAAAAATCCGGTCATGATTCTGGTTTGTCTCGGAATGATGATATCGATAAGTTGGCAATTGACACTGTTTGTTTTTGTGTTGCTACCTATTGCAGGAACAATAATGGGCCGTATAGGTAAAAAGCTTAAGCGATCATCGCTTGAGGGGCAGAATCAATGGGGTACGATAATGAGCAACATTGAGGAGACTCTCGGTGGGTTGCGTATTATCAAAGCATTTAATGCCGAGTCTAAGGTTAAGGCCCGGTTTGCTGCTGAAAACGACCGCTTTTTTACTATCTCGCAAGCTGTAGCCCGACGTCAGGCTCTGGCCCACCCGATGAGTGAATTTCTGGGTACTACAGCTATCGCGATCGTATTGTGGTTTGGTGGTACACTTATAATTAGTGGATTGTCATCTATGACCGCGTCGTTGTTTATCTATTACATGGTGATTTTCTACAATATCATCAATCCGGCCAAGGAGTTTTCAAAGGCGATGTATGCCATACAGCGAGGTTTGGCTTCGATGGAACGTGTTGACAAAATCCTTAATGCCGAGAATCCTATAAAGGATCCCGCCGATCCTGCCATTATCCATGATTTGAAAGGTTCTATCTCATACCGGGGAGTTGATTTCAGCTACGATGGTGAACATCCTGTGTTGTGTGATATAGATCTTGATATTCCGGCCGGTGCAACCGTAGCGTTGGTAGGACAATCGGGCTCGGGAAAATCAACAATGGCTGATCTGCTTCCCCGTTTCTATGACATCAATAAGGGATCGATCACGATTGATGGTATTGATGTAAGGGATCTTAAGGTTCATGATCTGAGATCATTCATGGGTAATGTCAATCAAGAAGCAATACTCTTTAACGACTCTTTCTATAATAATATAACATTTGGAGTCGACAATGCCTCTCCTGAGGACGTGGAACGTGCCGCACGTATAGCTAATGCACATGACTTTATAGTGGAGACCCCCGATGGTTATGATACCAATATAGGTGATCGTGGCTGTCGTTTGTCGGGCGGTCAGCGCCAACGAGTGTCTATAGCACGGGCTATTTTGAAAAATCCGCCCGTTCTTATTCTTGACGAGGCTACATCGGCACTCGACTCTGAAAGTGAAAAGTTAGTTCAGGAGGCATTGGAGCGGTTGATGAAAGATAGGACTACTCTTGTTATAGCCCATCGCTTGTCAACCATAAAAAATGCCGATATGATATGCGTGCTTCATGAAGGTCGCATAGTGGAACGAGGTACCCATGATCAGTTGCTTGAAATGAACGGCTATTATAAGCGTCTGGTCGATATGCAATCGTTTTAGATTATTATAAGTAAGTGTCAGGAATTAGTTTATACTATTCTTCACCGATTTCAGAACATTTCCCGACCTTACTCATCAGTTATTATGGAGCCCCATAACTCCATCTTCGTAAACCCGGGAAATGTCCCGACATCAATAAATTATAATATAAGCTAATTCTTGACACTTACTTAATATATATACATGATATGAAACCATTGGTAAGCATAATTATGGGCAGCACAAGTGACCTGCCGGTAATGAAAAAAGCCGCCGATTTTCTGGAATCGATGGAGATACCGTTTGAAATGCTCGCTTTGTCGGCCCACCGCACTCCCCACGAAGTTGAGGAATTTGCGACAAACGCAGCTTCGAGAGGTGTTAAAGTGATTATAGCGGCTGCCGGGATGGCGGCTGCTCTGCCAGGTGTAATCGCTGCACTGACCCAATTACCAGTAATCGGAGTGCCGTTGAGTGCTACTCTTGAGGGAAAAGATGCATTGTTGTCGATTGTACAGATGCCTCCAGGCATTCCTGTTGCAACGGTTACGATTAACGGAGGCATGAATGCGGCGGTACTTGCCGTGAGGATGCTTTCTTTGTGTGATGCTGACATAGCGGCTCGTCAAGATCTCTATCGTACATCGCTTAGAGAAAAAATAGTTAAGGCGAATGCGGAACTTGCCGAGATAAAATATCGCTTTAAAACCAATTGATTATGGATCGGTCTAATCAGCTGCCCATAGATCGTTACAGTCGACGTTTCTCGTGGCCGGTGAGTGTGGGAGGGGTGTCAATCGGCGGTGATTCACCTGTGAAGGTGCAGTCTATGACATCGACTTCTACTATGGATACCGATGGCTCGGTAGCTCAAATAGAGCGCATAGTAAATGCCGGTGGTGATATAGTGAGACTTACTGCCCAGGGAGTTCGTGAGGCTGCCAATCTTGCTCAGATCAAGGCTGAACTGAAGTTTCATGGGGTTGATGTGCCGTTGGTTGCCGATATTCATTTTAATCCAAAGGCCGCTTTTGAAGCTGCTTTGCATGTGGATAAGGTGCGTATTAATCCCGGAAATTTTGTTGATCCCGGACGCACATTCAAGCGCCTGGAGTATACCGATGAAGAGTATGCGGCCGAGCAACAACGCATAGCCCGCACTCTTGTGCCTTTTCTTGAACTGTGTCGAGAAAACCAAACTGCTGTACGGGTGGGTGTAAATCACGGTTCATTGAGCGATCGAATAATGAGCCGATATGGTGATACACCGGCCGGGATGGTAGAGAGTGCCATGGAGTATCTACGTATTGCTCTCGACAATAATTTCAAAGACATTGTAATTTCAATCAAGGCGTCTAATACCGTCGTTATGGTAGAGACGGTGAGATTGCTGGTCAAGGCAATGGATGCCGAGAAGATGCATTTCCCGCTGCATCTTGGCGTGACCGAGGCCGGTGACGGTGACGATGGACGAATAAAGTCGGCCGTTGGTATAGGTTCTCTGTTGGCTGATGGTATAGGTGATACGATAAGAGTCTCGCTCAGTGAGGAGCCGGAATGTGAGATTCCTGTTGCTCAATCGTTGTTGAAACATGTTACCGAGGCTGGCTTTTTGCCTGATTATCTGAGAGAATTAGTCGATCAAAGAACTAATATTGATGAAGCAATAATTGCAGTCACTGCTGATGGCGTTTCGATCGATGAATCCTATTTTGTTGCCCAATCAAACGATATTAATCAGATCGGATCGATTGTCGCGGTGATAGCAGAGGCTCGGGCCAATAACGAGCGCCGGCCAATTATAGCCCGGCTGGTGTATAACGGCTGTTCGGTAGATGATGTTAAATTATTTGCGGCTTCAGATGCCGGCCGTTTACTGCTTAATAATTTGGTCGATGGTATCTGGATTGAGTCTGATTTGTTGTCATGTAGTCAGTTGCGACAGTTGGAGCTGGATGTATTGCAGGCGGCGCGGTGCCGGTTCTCCAAGACTGAGTTTATTTCATGCCCAAGTTGTGGTCGCACATTGTTTGATTTACAATCCACAGTCAAAGAAGTGAAGGCTTCGTTGTCTCATCTTAAAGGATTGAAAATTGCAGTTATGGGGTGTATCGTTAATGGCCCCGGAGAGATGGCCGATGCCGATTATGGCTATGTAGGAGCTGCGGCCGGCAAAGTGAGCTTGTATAGAGGCAAGGAGTGCGTTGTTAAAAACATAGAGCGAACTGAAGCTTTGGGGCAGATGATTGAATTGTTAAAACGAGATGGTAAATGGCAAGATGCTTAGGCTCTGAAGCGCAAGTGTTGATTTTATCTAATGGCTTAGCCGTAGCCTATCAAAAGGTCGCTTCGAGTGTCGAATGCCTTGGCGTGGCCATAATGGCCGGTAGTCGTGATGAAAATGATGGCGAATTTGGATTGGCCCACTTTGTCGAACATACAATTTTTAAAGGAACGAAACGCCGTCGCTCCCATCATGTAATCAAGCGCATGGAGAGCATAGGTGGAGAATTGAATGCCTACACGACTAAAGAGGAAACATTTGTCTATACAATTGCGCCTTCGGGAAATGTATCGCGTGCTATCGAACTTATAGCTGATTTGATTATCAATGCATCATTCCCTGAGCATGAGTTGGCTAAGGAACGTGATGTCGTTGCCGATGAGATCAGCAGCTATCTTGACGATCCTGATGCGGCTGTATATGACGATTTCGAAGATCTGGTATTTGAAGGTTCTTCCTTAGGACATAATATTTTAGGAACAAAGCGCTCGGTCATGCTGCTTACAGGTAATCATTGTCGTCGCTGGCTGGCCGACAATTATCATGTGGGACGTATGGCTTTTTTCTATGCAGGGCCGTCATCCTTGTCACGTATTATCCCTATGGTAACGCGCTACTTCGAGGGTGTGCCAGCTGGGGGTAAGGAGCTCCAGCGAGCTGTGCCACTTCCTGTTCAGCCGTTTGAGAAGATTAAATCAATAAAATCACATCAAGCCCACACTGTTACCGGTTGCCGACTCCCGATTATAGATCTTCGCCAACGTTTTGCAATGTCATTATGCAATAATATTTTGGGAGGGCCCGGTATGAATTCGCGTTTCAATATCTCTCTGCGTGAAAAACGAGGACTTGTGTATACGGTTGAATCAGTATTGTCAAGGTATACGGGAGAGTATCTATGGTCGGTGTATTTTGGTTGTGATGCTGAACATACTGAGTTGTGTAAGGATTTGATATATGACGATATTGAAAAACTTGCGGAGGGTGGTCTACCTAAACAAGCATTGAAAATTGCGAAACGGCAATTTTTGGGTCAGATGATATTGTCGGGTGCAGCTGTCGAAAACATGGCTTTGTCGCTGGGCCGTGCTACAATAAGAGGTGAAAAATATCTTTCATTTAAAGAATTGGAGGGTCGGGTTGAGTCGCTTACATCCGAAGATTTGCAATCTTGTGCCCGTTTGATTTGTGATTCGGGTCTTTCATCAT
>CANOKG010000037.1 GCA_947566655.1 uncultured Muribaculaceae bacterium
GGATTGGATGTGATCACGAGGTTGCGGCGCCCGGGGAGCGGACCGTTGGGAAATGACTCGAATGTATTTCGGCCCATGATTATAGGATGTCCCATGGTCAAGGTTTTGAATCGCTTGAGGTCGGCCGAAATGTGAAAAAGAAGCTGGCCTTGGCGGCCGAGTCCGAGGTCGTTGGTTATTGCAGCAATGATGTTTATCATACAGAAACTTCGGCTTTAATGTGGGGTAATGGATCGTAGCCTTCGAGTTTGAAATCTTCGAATTTAAAATCGAAGATATTCTTTACTTCAGGATTAATTACCATTCGTGGCAGTTTTCGCGGAGTTCTTGAGAGTTGTTCCTTTACTTGCTCGATGTGGTTATTGTAAATGTGGGTGTCGCCGAGAGTGTGAACGAAGTCGCCCGCTTCGAGTCCGGTTACCTGAGCCACCATCATCAATAGCAGAGCATAGGAGGCAATATTGAACGGTACTCCAAGGAAGGTATCGGCACTACGTTGATAAAGTTGTAGCGACAGCCTGCCATCGGCTACGTAGAATTGGAAAAAAGCGTGGCATGGCGGCAGGTTCATATTCTTGATATCGGCCACATTCCAAGCGCTTACGATGATGCGGCGCGAGTCGGGATTATGTTTTATTGTTTCGATAGCTTCGGTGATCTGGTCGATGAATCCACCGTCATAGTCGGGCCACGAGCGCCATTGGTAACCGTAGATGTGGCCAAGGTCTCCGTTCTCGTCGGCCCATTCGTTCCATATTCTTACACCGTTGTCCTGTAGATACTTGACGTTGGTATCGCCTTTGAGAAACCACAGAAGTTCGTGAATTATGGATTTAAGATGCAGTTTCTTGGTTGTGAGCAATGGGAAACCGTCGGCGAGGTTGAAGCGCATCTGGTAGCCAAAGACACTACGGGTGCCGGTACCGGTGCGGTCATCCTTTTGTGTGCCGTTGTCCAGGATATGTTGCAGGAGTTCAAGATATTGTTTCATTGTTGTAGTGATTATCAGGTTACAGGTTTTATTTTTTGCAGCATAGGGGTTGAAAGCCGATGTCGGCGGGTAGTGTATTTGAGAGCGTTGTCTTTACACGCTTCGAGACAGTTGAAGCAAGTTACGCAACGGGTTGGGTCGATAGTCCCTGCATCGCTGTCGATACATGAAGCACGGCACACGTCCTCGCAGCGACGGCAGTGGGTGCAGAGGTCGGTGTCGATGTCGAAGTGGAACAACGATATTGAACCGGCAGCGCCCAACGCAGCACCTAACGGACAAAGTGTGTTGCAAAGTTCGCGGCCACGTGTCAGTCCCATTATGATAATGAACAGAAGGTTCACGCCTGCTGCGAGAATAAGACGTGTCGAGGGTGCGACATAATCCTCACTATCTACTGAGTGTATCGCAGGCTTCACGACATTGTCAATGATCCCGACGTAGCTGTCGTAGGGCGATACTTCTAAAAAAGGAATCATTGCCCACGACGCGGCCAGTGATCCGAGTCCCGCAGCCATGAACAGTATGCCGAGCAATCCTGCTTTGACAAACCATGGAGAGGGTGGCTTATAACGGTAGGGCTTGGCGTGTTTGAATCGGGAACCTATATTGGCGGCTATATCCTGAATGGTTCCCAATGGACATATGGTTGAACAATATATTCGGCCAAACGCCAGCGTGATGATAAGCCAAAATCCGAAAACTGAAGCCGCCCCGATCATTGCAGTAGGTATCAACATCCAATGTTCCACTGAGCCTCGAATCGCTATTACAGCCGCTGTAGGTGCTGTCATCAGCATCCACGTTATAGTTATCAGTGACGTTAACTGAACTAAAATTCGGGCAATTTTTAGCGGGTGTTTCATTAAAATTCAATTTACTTGGTAAAAGTAGTGATTTTTTTTTAATTTTGTACGTTCAGCAGGAAATTCACTAACCAATTTATATTATGTTCAAAAATCAACCTAAAGGGCTGTATGTGCTGGCGCTGGCTAATACCGGTGAGCGTTTTGGCTATTATACTATGCTCGCAATCTTTCTGTTCTATCTGCAGGCTAAGTTTGGACTCGATGCCACTTGGACCGGTCAGATATTCTCAATTTTCTTGGCGCTCGTCTACTTCATGCCGCTTGTAGGTGGCTGGCTGGCCGATAAATGGAGCTTCTCTAAGTGTGTTGTAACCGGTATATCAGTGATGTTCTTAGGCTACGCATTGATGTCGGTGCCCACACCCGTTCGTGAGAATACTTCGCTGTATATCCTTTTTGCAGCATTGTTATTGATCTCGGTAGGTACAGGTCTGTTCAAGGGTAACCTGCAGGTTATGGTCGGTGACCTGTACAATAATGCCAAGTACAGTGCCCGTCGAGATGCAGCATTCTCGATTTTCTACATGGCTATCAACTTAGGCTCGATGTTTGCACCTACAGCAGCTATTTGGTTTAAAAATAGCGCTTTGGAACAGGATGGATTCAGGATTGAGCAAACAGCCGAAGAACAGACTGCAAAAGTGCAGCTTAAGGAATCGATGATACCCACTGTTTGTAACTGGTGTCTCGATACCGATAATTTTGCCCAAATGCCTAAAGAAGGTACCGAGGAGTACAAGTCTATGCTCGATTTTGCGGTGAATGCTAAGATCGAGGCCAACAAAGACGAGTATAAGGGCCAGGACAAAAAGGCCGTTGAGGAGTCGTTGAAGGCTGAGATGTCGCAGGGCGATAACCTCCCGTCATTCTTTAGTACCAATCTGGAAACATTTGCATCTCAGTGCAGCTATAAGACAGCCGATGTCAAGGAGTTTGCATCGGCCTATATCACTTCGTTCTCGCGAGGTTGTGGCCGTGCATTCATGTTGGCTTGCGGGTCGTTGATCGTAAGCTTCCTTATCTATTTCCTTGGTCGTTCAACTTATCGTCACATTATTACCGATAAAAAGTCGGATGGTAAAAAGGCCAACAAGGCTGTTGTTGAGGGTCCTGAACTCACTCCGGCTCAGACCAAGCAGCGCATCGTGGCCCTGTTACTCGTCTTTGCTGTGGTAATCTTCTTCTGGATGGTGTTCCACCAGAATGGCCAGACGCTTACTGAGTTTGCCAAGAGCTGTACGGCTGATTCTACCGGAAGCTGGACACGTATCGGATTCAATCTATGGTCGCTCGTGGCTATAGCGATCGGTGTATATGCCTTGTTTAGTGTGATTCAGAGCAAGAGTGCGAAGGCTAAGGCTATTAGTGTTTTAGTATTGGCGGCTGCAATAGGAGCTGTAGTATGGATTTATTTAGGCACTCCCGCGGTGGTTGAGAATATTGATCCCGCAGTTTACCAACAGTTCAACCCGTTCTATGTGGTGGCATTGACACCGTTCTCTATGGCTTTGTTTGGCTGGCTTGCAAGTCGTGGCAAGGAACCCTCGGCACCGCGTAAGATAGGTTATGGTATGATCGTGGCCGGTGCGGCATATTTGGTAATGGTGTTTGCTTCATTACAACTTACCGGAACCAACGGTAGCGAATCGCCCAACTGGTTGATATCTACTTATCTGTTGCTTACATTTGCCGAGCTGTTGCTTTCACCCATGGGGATCTCGTTCGTGTCAAAGGTCGCGCCTCCCAAGTACAAGGGTAGTATGATGGGTGGCTGGTTTGCTGCTACAGCTATAGGTAACTATCTGGTTTCTATACCTATGATGATGTGGGGTAAAGTTTCGGTACCTCTGATCTGGGGCATCTTGATTGCCATCTGTCTGTTGTCGGCAGCGTTTATCTTCTCGATAATGAAGAAACTTGAGGCTGCAACAAGCGATGAGCCGGCTGTAGAACCGGCCAAGGCTATCGAGACAGTGGAGGATGATGCTATTTGATTATAGTATATACTAATACATATTTTTATAGTAAGTGCCGGGAACTTAATTGTTCCGGCACTTGTTGTTTTTATATATGTATAATGAAATTATTTAACCTATTGAATCTATGAAATACACCTCTTTTCTTGGAGCGGCGCTTTCAGCGCTTGCGATTGTTTCGGCATCGATGACACCTGCCGAAGCTTGTACTCGCGTTGTGTACAGCGGTCCTCAAAGTTCTATTCCAGGAGCACCTACACAGTACATTGTCGGCAGGTCGCTTGATTGGAAGACCCCAATTCCTACCAATCTGTATGTCTATCCACGTGGCATGGCTAAGAAAGGAAACAACTTGCCCGGATCGGTTGAATGGACTTCCCGATATGGTGCAATCTATGCCGTGGGTTATGACGGAGGTGTCACCGAGGGAATGAATGAAAAGGGTCTGGTTATCAACGGTCTTTTTTGCAAAGGAACAGTTTATGTTAATGAACAGACTTCAAATCGTCCGCCAATGTCAATGTCAATGTTTGTAGCGTGGTTGCTGGACATGAATGCTACGACCCGGGAAGTAGTTGATGTTCTTAAAAAGCAGAACTTTACAATTTCAGGTGCTACCTTCGATGGCGGAACTGTCTCGCAACTCCACTGGGGTATTACCGATGCCGAAGGTAACACTGCTGTTTTGGAGTTCCACAATGGTAATGTTGTGATTTATGAAGGTGACTATCCTGTCCTTACCAATGATCCGACGTTCCCCGAGATGCTTGCCATCAATAACTACTGGAAAGGGGTGGGAGGTGCCAATATGTTGCCGGGCACGGTTAAAAGTCCCGACCGTTTTGTGCGTGCGAGCTTCTTTGTTGATAATGTTGAGAAAACCGATGATCCTGATCTTGGAGTCGCAATCGCGAGATCTATTCTTGTCAATGTGTCGGTGCCTTTCCACTATACTGTGAATGGTGATCCTAACGTGTCATCGACCCAGTGGCGTTCGTTCAGTAATATTCGTGATCTGCGCTATTATTTTGACATTGTTACCAATCCGGGAATGTACTATATCGATTTGAAAAAATGTAATTTCGAACCTGGAGCATCGGTCATGAAGCTTGACACTGCCCGTGACACCAACATGGTGGGCGAGGCTAATGCCTACCTACGCGCCACTGCCCCGTTCACTCCCATGTATTGATCGGTTAGAATTCGTATCCGGCTTCAGTTGTTAAGTCGCGGTCAGCATCTATACTTGAGCCGGCAGTAGTGAGTAGGTCTCCGGTTATGCCTCCGTTCATGCCTATGCGCAGGGCTCGCAACTGGGTGTTGCGTGACAGCTTGCTGCGGCCTCCGGCAAAGCGAAGTTGCACTGTGGGGTGAATGAAGCGGAATATGGCGATTGTAGTGAGTACTTCATCATCGGTGAGCGGGATGGAGTCGGCGAGTGGCGTGCCCGGAATAGGACACAGAATATTGATTGGGATGGAGTGGGGATGAACTTCACGAAGTTTCATCGCAAGTTCGTAGCGTTGTGCAGCTGTTTCACCCATTCCTATGATACCGCCTGAGCAAACTTCAAACCCGATGGATCGGGCTTCGTTGATGGTGTTTATCTTGTCGTCGATGGTGTGGGTAGTGCATAGTTTGTCAAAGTAGCTCGGTGCTGTCTCGAGGTTGCAGTGATAGCGGCGCACGCCCGAGTTCCAAAGTTGCTGTAGCTCGTCGTGGTTGAGTAACCCCAATGATGCACAGGTAGATATGCCCACTTCGTCTTTTACGCGTTTCAGCAGCGAGCAGACGCTTTTTAGCGCTTCACCTCTCACGGCACGGCCACTTGCAACGAGTGAGAAGCGGTGCACCCCTTTGGCATGGTTGTGTCGGGCCTCGGCCATGCATTCTTCTTCATTGATGAGGTCGTAGGTGTCGCATCCTGTTTTGTAATGTCCCGATTGAGCGCACCATTTGCAGTTTTCGCTGCAATGACCGGAGCGGGCATTGACAATTGAGCAAGAATCGAACGTGCGGGGACAAAGAGTTCGGGTTATCTCTTCGGCGGCATCATACAATTCGGTCATGCCTTCACATTGTGCGAGCAGGTCAACATCGGCCTGATCTATAGTTTGTCCTGATAGAATTTTATTTTTTAATTTATTGATAATCTGTCTCATAAACTTTACTCGCTTGAAGATTTAAAGTTTTCGTGTTGATGGCGTGCAAAGTTACACAAAAACTTACTTGTTTATAACCTTCAAGCTTATTTTTGTTTAGTATCGATTTCAATCCTACCGTACTTGTTTACTGTTGGGGGCATTCTATTTTCAAACTATAGCCGTCTACGGCAATCCCTTTGCTGAAAGATATTCTGTATTTGTCATCTTCTGAAAAACCTATAGTCTCACCATCTATTAAAATCGCGTCATTCTCTAATACATAGCATACAATGTCATACAAAAAGTTGCGGAGTTCATTCAAGTTGGCATTAGTGGTATAGATCTCCATTTCATCTTTGCCGAATTTTCTCATGCCATAAGTGTATACTCCGACGCCATTCTTCGTGCGGCTAAGTCCAAACCACACCCAATCAAAAATTGGTAATGAATCATGCTCAAGTTGCATACAAACGGCAATATTTTGGTAGAATTCAGGTTGGAAAACCATACAGTCTGTATAGACAGCGATGGCATTGTTCTGTTTTAGACAGGATGATACGATCTTAGTGAATAATTTTCCTTTTTTTAAGGCATCGGGGTTGTCTCCAAATACCGTAATCAATATATGAGCCTTGTGGCTTTTAGTTACTTTTGCAGCATCCGGCCACAAATAATTGGCTTCAGCATAGTATTCAGCTTCTTTATTTGGAACGGGTTCAGGCACAAAGCCTATTGCAATGGTAATATTGCCAATTTTTGAGACTAATGCGTCTTCATTATCGCTAACGTCTAATTCGATGTCCCAATCAATGTTGCAATCGTTTATGAATTGCTGTTTATCCCAGCTGACCTCTGATAATAATACTGATGCTACAAAAGCCCCTGTGGTATATTCATTAAGAATTATTACGTTAAATAGTAGTTTCATAAATTATGTTGATAATAGGCAGATTCTGCCTGTAAGCGCAAAATTAGACAATAAATTTGAAAAACTCGGTGACTGGAGTTTAGAAATACAAAGTCAAGATGGTTTCAAGGTTTAAATTTATAAATTTATGAGTTGGAGTATAATATTTTTATTTGTTATAATAGCCATATTCCAATAATTATGATTAGTTTTGCAATTGGTAGCCTTGTGACTATCATTATATTTCGACAAAAGAAGCGTTATGCTTATCTTGAGATTTGAAAGCGTAGGAAATCTATGGCTATCAAGTCATGACATGGCATAGTTGGCTCACGTTTCTTGACATAAATTTAAAGACCTAGGAGCCAAGGGTATGAGGTTTATTATGAGAAAGTTTTTTGTCTCAGCTGTGCTTGTTGTGTTTGCCTGTGCGTCGGTCGTGGCGCAAAACACCATTGTAAACAATCCCGACAATAAGGCATACTTCGGTATTCGCGTAGGTGGAGAGGTGACATGCCCCGGTGATATTTCTGTGGAAAATGTAGGACTAAGCGTATTCAAAAATGGGGGCGGTGTGGAACTTGGTGGTATTTATAATGTTCCTGTTGTGGCAAACTTCTATGTAGAGCCGGGATTAAAGTTCTATTACAATACTTATTCCCTTAAGGCTGATTTTATGGAGGATTTCCAAAACGACATAATCTTTAATAGTGTGTCGTTCAAAAAATTTGGTATGCGTATACCTGTCATGGCGGGCTATCATTTCGATTTTACCAACGACATTAAGGTGTCTGTGTTCACCGGTCCTGAATTGGAGGTCGGTTTTTCGGCCAAAGAATATGTCAAGGGACATAATATCGATGTGTCAGAAAGCGTGTATGGCGAGGATGGCGGCATGAACCGTGTTAACTTGTTGTGGGGTTTCGGTGCAGGAATCTCTTACCAGCATTTCTATTTTGGAGTTAGCGGAGGCATTGGCATGTTGAATATGCTTAGCGACTCAGATGCGAAATTCCATGAAAACCGTGTCACGTTCAGTGTCGGATATAATTTCTAAGAAAATGCTAAGTATAGTCATTATAACATTCAATGGATCGATTGGAGGTAAGTTAGAATGCAGAGGATAATGAGAAATATAATTAACAATATATGGATAATAGCTTTGATATATATTTTGACATCATGTCTTACTTCTAAAACAACAATTTCCCAAAATGTTAATCTGGCAAAATATGAGTATGCTTCGATAATTAATAACGAGACATACCATATCCCTGCCGAGTTGATGGAGTATGAAATACAGTTGTTTGATGCTGTAGAGTCTTCTCGTTTGCAACTAATCAGTGATAGGCGAATATACGAACTGTCGTCACAACAACAATCCATGCTTTTATTAGTCAAATATGGCGTTAATCAGACAGATGATGGAGTGATAGTAACGGTTAATTTTATAGACTACATGACTGGGCGTCCGATCGTTTCATGTCGAGGTGCTTTTGGATTGGGAATTAGCCAGTCTGGAGACTTGAAAGGTGCGATTAATCAAGTCGCAAAACAAATATCAGAAACATTCCCCAAATAGGAATAACTTATATTGATACAGAGCGAAGAGGCTGCCTGCGATGAAAGTTGGGCAGCCTTTGCTTTAGCTTGAAGTGTTATAGAATTGGCCCGTACACGTAATGGTCGGGTTTGAGGTTGTAAATCACTTATTAACATAAATTAATATGAGTGTACCTGATATTGTGCTATCTTTGGTGCATGATGAGGAGATACATTATATTATTAGTGATGGTGGTGCTGATGCTGCCCGCCATGGGGGTGACTGTAGGTGCTGATCGCCCTGATGTCTATATACCGCTGTTGAAGGGTAAGAAAGTGGCGTTATATTCAAATCATACCGGATTGACCAAGACCGGAACGCATATACTCGACCGGTTGAAAGCCGATGGAATAGATGTGAAATTTGTTTTTTCTCCTGAGCATGGCTTCAGGGGAGAAGCCGATGCCGGGGCACATGTCGGATGTATGATCGACAAGTCGACCGGAGTTGAGATTCTGTCGCTTTATGGAAAGGGTAAGGCTGAGGCTCTCAGTAAGGTGGCTGATGTAGATGTGGTGGTGACCGATATACAGGACGTAGGGTTGCGTTACTACACCTATTACTGTACGATGGTTGAGTTGATGGATAAGGCGATAGAGTATGACAAGGAGTTTGTTGTCTTTGATAGGCCTAACCCTACCGCGCCTATGGGGGTCGATGGCCCGGTTTTGGATATGAAATATAAATCGGGAGTAGGCAAGCTGCCTATACCGGTGTTGCATGGTATGACTCTAGGTGAGTTGGCGAGAATGGCCTCGGGCGAGGGTTGGTTAAGGAATCGTAAATATTCAAAGCTTACTGTTGTTGAATGTCTTGATTATGATCATAATACCCGTTATGAGCTGCCTGTGGCTCCGTCACCCAATCTGAAGTCGATACATGCCATTTATCTTTATCCCTCGACATGTTTCTTTGAGGCTACTCCGGTGTCTTTGGGCCGCGGAACTGATAATCCGTTTGAAGTTTACGGTCATCCGTCTATGCGGTCGGGTGGCTATGAGTTCACACCTCGCAGCCGGCAAGGCGCTACTAATCCGCCTCAGGTCAACAAACAGTGCCATGGAGTTGATCTGAGGTCAGTTCCAAGCGATTCGTTAATTGCGCGAGGCGTTGATCTGACCTATTTGATTGATGCTTACAATAGGATGGGTGCTCCTGAAAAATTTTTCACATCGTTTTTTGAGTTGTTGATAGGCAACGGCAGGGTGAGGACTATGATTCAGCAGGGTAAGAGTGCATCGGAGATAAAGGCTACTTGGCGTGAAGAAGTGAAGGCGTTTGATTGTCGGCGTCAACAGTATCTGTTATATAAATAAGGAGTAGCGGTTATATGAGTCCGATTTTGGTAATAGTAGTGATAGCAGTCTACTTTTGTTTGCTGCTTGGAATTTCGGCTTTGGCATCGAGACGTGCCGATGGCTCGACGTTTGTTACAGCCGGTAGGCGTGTGTCTTGGCCGGTTGTGGCATTTGGTATGATTGGAGCGGCTATTTCAGGTGTGACATTTGTTTCGGTGCCCGGAATGGTGGCTGGCGGTGGATATGCCTATTTGCAAATGATATTTGGCTTTGTCGTGGGGTATATCATAATTTCGCTGGTGCTCATACCTATGTTTTACCGTCGCCGACTCGTTTCGATATATGGCTTTTTGGAAAGCCGTTATGGGCGGTCGACCTATAAATCGGGAGCGTGGTTTTTCTTGATAAGTAAAATGCTTGGTGCGGCAGTGAGATTTTTTGTCGTCTGCGTTGTTTTGCAGGAACTGGTCTTTGGTCCACTCGGAGTGCCGTTTGTTTTCAATGTTGTGGTGACAATAGCTTTGATATGGCTTTATACGGCTCGCTCGGGTGTCAAAGCTGTAATATGGACCGATATGCTGAAGAGTTTTTGTCTCATAATGTCGGTAGTGTTGTGTATAGTATTTATTGCAAAGGGCATGGGGCATACTGCGGGTTCGCTTTGGGATGCGATACAATCTCACCCTACATCGAAAGTTTTCTTTTTCGATAATCCTATGGAGGGGAGTTATTTTTGGAAGCAATTTATCGCCGGTATATTTTTGGCTATAGCGATGACGGGTCTTGACCAGGATATGATGCAACGCACGCTGGCATGCAGTGACTACCGTCAAAGTCAAAAGAATATGATAGTGTCATCATTGATGCAGGTAGTTGTTGTAGGGCTGTTTTTGATTTTAGGCACGTTGTTGGTGATGTTTGTTGAAAATACCGATGGTGTCGAGATGCCATTGAAGAGCGACAGCTTGTTCTCAATGGTGGCCACTCACGGTTCTATGCCTGTGGTTGTTGGAGTATTGTTTATCTTGGGGCTTATTGCGGCTGCCTATTCTGCAGCTGGCTCGGCTTTGACATCGCTCACGACATCCTATACTGTAGATATCAAAGGAGTCAGAAGTTTTGAAGAATCGGGTAGTGTTGCCTTGCGCCGGCGTGTTCATGTGGCTATGTCGGTCGTGATGGGAGGCATAATAATCCTGTTTTATTATTTTAGTAACAGTGATGCCATAAGTGCGGTCTATATGCTCGCTTCTTATACTTATGGACCCATTTTAGGTCTGTTTGCCTTTGGTATGCTATGTGGCACAGCCGTCAAGGATCGTTTTGTACCGGTAGTTTGTATTGTCTCTCCGATATTGGCTTGGATTACCCAATGGGTGTTGTTCAGAACGGTCGGTTACCAAACGGGGTTTGAACTTTTGCTGTTTAATGCGGCTTACGTTATGATAGGTCTTGCGATTTGTATTGAAAAAAAGGAGGTGAACAATGTCGACGTTGCAGTTGAATAGAGCTATGTGGTTGGTGCGCCTGTTGAGGCGCTATGGCCGGTTGACGCGGGCGCAGATTAATTCTCACTGGAGGGCAAGTGCGTTTGGTGACGGTCGTGACATGCCTCGCCGCACGTTCTACAATTACCGGGAGAATATAGAAGATCTTTTTCATGTTAAGATAGTGTGTGACAGTCACACCAACGAGTATTATATAGCAGAGGATGACGAACACTCGCGAAACATGACGTCATGGATGATGCACACTCAGGCTATGAATGAAGTGTTTGTAAATTCGCGTGATGTTGAGCATCTGATCTTTTTGGAGGATGTGCCTTCAGCAAGATCACATCTTGAAGTTGTGATAGAGTCGTTGAAGACGAAGCAAAGATTAAGGTTTGATTATGCCCCATATACTCGTTCGACACCTTCCCGAGGAGTATTGGTGGAACCTTATTTCATGAAACTGTTCAAGCAACGCTGGTATGTGACGGGCAGGGCGGTAAAAGATGGTGATGTTATCAAGACTTATGCCCTTGATCGTATGATATCGCCTGAACTCACTACTGAGTATTATTCCATTCCCGAGAATTTTGATGCCGAATTGTACTTCAGAGATAGTTTTGGAGTGGTATTTACCCATGGTGAGGTTAAGGAGATAAGGCTTAGGGTTGATGCTCGTCAAGCTAAGTATTTTAGGGCAGTGCCGCTACATCAGTCTCAACAGGAGATGATTCATGATACGTTCTCTGAGTTTCGTTACCGTATGAAAATTTCACCCGACTTTGTCGAGGAAATTCTATCGCATGGTGCCAGAGTGAGTGTTATTTCGCCTCCCGAGTTGAAAGCAATGGTTGTGAATGAACTCGAAAATGCACTGGCTGCCTATAAAAATTAATCGATGACTCTCGGTAAGGGGTGCTAATGTATTTTGTTGATAAATAAAGTGATATGAATAATTGGCGAAAAATTTTTAAAAAATATTGTTGAAATATTTGCACAATCCAAAAAAAGCCCCTACCTTTGCAACGCAAATGAGAGATAAACCTCTTGCAAAGACCTCAAAAAGTTGGTGCGGTAGTTCAGCTGGTTAGAATATCGGCCTGTCACGCCGGGGGTCGCGGGTTCGAGTCCCGTCCGCACCGCGGAGAGAGAGGAGAATGGGTAAGCAGTAATTTTTATTACGTTATCCATTCTTTTTTTTATGTGTATTTATCAGCCGGTTTAAATAGTGTTCCAATAACTATGGGAATTGAAGAGCTGCAAAGGATAGTTATGAACAAGGCGCGCATGGAGCTGATGTCTCGCGCGTTGGATATGAGACGCCGTCGACCGGTAACGTTTTATAACGTGGCTGGTTCTGCGGCGGCTGTGCTTTTGTCATCGATAAAGCGGCCAGAGCCGGTCTTGGTTGTAGGTGATTCGCTCGATGATGCCGGCTATTTATATCATGACCTTACGAGACTTGTGGGTGAGGAGTCGGTGTTGATCTTCCCATCGGGTTATAAGCGTGCAGTGAAATATGGTCAGGTCGATCCGCCGTCGGTTATACTGCGCACTGAGGCTTTGAGCAGGTGGAACGACGGTCGATTAAAATTTGTCGTCACTTATCCCGATGCTTTGGCCGAACAGGTTGCTTCAAAGTCGGAACTGGACAATCACACTATGACTCTTAAAGCCGGAACTGAAGTGGATTTGGTGGAACTGCAGCATTGGTTGCGGGAAAACAATTTTATTCAGGTGGATTACGTCTATGAGCCGGGGCAATGGGCGTTGCGTGGTTCTATACTCGATATTTTTGGTTATGCCCATGAATATCCATTTCGAGTTGATTTCTTTGGCGATGAGATCGAGTCTATAAGAAAGTTTAATATCGAGACCCAGCTTAGTGATAGTAGAATGGTTGAAGTCACAGTTGCGGCCGATGTTAAATCGGCCGATGGTCGAGGAATCTCGCTGCTTGATTTTGTGCCAGATTCAACGGTGGTGGCAATGCGCGATGCGGCATATACTATAGAACGTATTAAAGTTATCGCGGCCGAAGGGTTCTCGGCCAGTGCCGAGATTGCCGGTGATGGTGATCGAAATGCGATGTCGGTCGTAGTTGATGCTGATGCTTTTGCTCGCAGATTAGCTGAAATGAAGCGTGTTTACTTTACAGCTGGTAATACTGTGGCGGGAGCTGAAGGACAGGAAGTGGATAAAGTTGACATGAACTGTTCTCCACAAGGTGTGTATCACAAGAATTTCGATCTGATAGCCGACTCGTTCACATCGTTTCTTAAAGATCAATACACCATATATATTCTTAGTGACAGCGAAAAGCAGATAACCCGACTGCATGCCATATTTGAAGATAGGGGAGATGACCTGCCGTTTACACCGGTATTACAGACTCTTCACGAGGGGTTTGTTGATCACGTCGCTCGTTGCTGTGTGTTTACCGATCATCAAATTTTTGATCGTTTTCATAAATATAATCTTAAAAGTGACCGGGCCCGTTCAGGGAAGTTGGCTTTGTCGTTGAAGGAATTGCAGGCAATAGAACCGGGTGATTATATAGTGCATATCGATCATGGGGTAGGTAAGTTTGGTGGATTGGTGCGCACCGATGTTAATGGGCGTGTGCAGGAGATGATCAAGCTTATCTATAAAAACAATGATATAATTTTTGTGTCGATACATGCTCTACATAAGCTGTCGAAGTATCGTGGCAAGGAGGGTGTGGAGCCGCAAATCAATAAAATTGGATCGGGCGCGTGGAATCGTGTTAAGGAGAAAACCAAGGCAAAGCTTAAGGATATTGCGAGAGACTTGATAAAGCTGTATGCCGCTCGTAAGGATGAAAAAGGTTATCAATTCTCTCCCGATTCATATATGCAGCAGGAGTTGGAGGCTTCGTTTATATATGAAGATACGCCTGATCAATTGACGGCCACTCAGGCTGTGAAGGCCGATATGGAGTCGGAGCGACCGATGGATCGTCTTGTCTGTGGCGACGTAGGTTTCGGAAAGACTGAGGTCGCTATCCGTGCAGCTTTCAAAGCGGCTGTTGATGGCAAGCAGGTCGCTGTATTGGTGCCTACGACAGTACTTGCCTATCAGCATTACAATACGTTCAAGGATCGACTGAAAGATTTTCCCGTAAATATAGAGTATCTCTCTCGTGCACGCACTGCCAAGCAGACTAAGGATATAGTAAAACGGTTGGCTGAGGGGCAAATTGATATTTTGATAGGAACTCATCGCATTATAGGAAAGGATGTGAAGTTCAAGGATCTTGGATTGCTTGTTGTCGATGAGGAGCAGAAGTTTGGTGTCGCAGTAAAGGAACGGTTGAAACAGCTTAAGGTGAATGTTGATACTTTGACTATGAGTGCTACCCCGATTCCGCGTACATTGCAATTCTCTCTGATGGGGGCACGCGATTTGTCGGCCATCACCACGCCGCCGGCCAATCGATATCCTATCTTGACTTCGGTAAATACCTTGACCGATGATATTTTGGCCGAGGCTGTGAATTTTGAAATGTCTCGAAATGGCCAATTGTTTATAATTAATAACCGTATCGAGCAGTTATATGATCTCGAGGCTATGGTTAAGCGTGTTGTGCCTGATGCCCGCACTTTGGTGGCTCACGGTCAGATGCCACCTGAAAAACTTGAAAAGGCAGTTATTGACTTTGTCAACCATGATTACGATGTTCTTCTTGCTACAACCATTATAGAAAGTGGAATTGATATGCCCAATGTCAATACTATCATTGTGAATAATGCCCATTGCTTTGGGTTGAGCGCTCTTCACCAGCTTCGAGGGCGTGTGGGTAGGTCGTCGCGTAAGGCATTCTGTTATTTAATGGTGCCTCCAGGGGTTCCGCTAACACCGGTGGCCCGTCGCCGATTACAGGCTATCGAGAGTTTTAGTGATCTCGGTAGTGGAATACATATCGCCATGCAGGATCTTGATATACGCGGTGCTGGAAATTTGTTGGGAGCTGAACAGAGCGGCTTTATTGCCGACCTTGGCTATGAGGCTTATCAGCGAATCCTGAAGGAAGCTGTATTGGAGTTGCGTAATGAGGAGTTTGCCGATGTCTTGACGGCTTCAGGCTCAGTCACAGTGGGTGCTGATAATGATTTGGCTGAGGCTGAATTTGTAGCCGATTGTACTATTGAAAGTGACATGGAGCTCCTGTTGCCCGCCGGTTATGTTCCGAATGAGAGTGAACGAATTTCTTTGTATCAAGAACTTGATAATATTGAGAGGGAAATTGATTTGCGGGCTTTTGCCGATAGATTGATTGACCGGTTTGGTCCTATTCCGGATGTTACTGCCGAATTGTTGCGCATACCTCGATTGCGTCGTCTGGCTCGAAGTCTTGGTGTTGAAAGGATTTTGTTGAAACAGGGTCGCATGTTCCTTTATTTTGTTGATGAATCGAATAAGGCATACTATCAATCGGCTATGTTTGGACGTTTGTTGAGATATCTTCAGGAAAATCCACGGCGCGTTTCTATACGGGAAAAATCGGGGAAACGAAGTTTTGTTGTATCAAATGTTGACCGTGTTGAACAGGCTGTGGACATACTCCAAACAATACTTTCGCTTGATGCGATATAGTGTTTAGTGGGAAAAACATGTTCTACAGCATAATTTTAACATTTATTGATTTTGTTGAATAATAG
>CANOKG010000038.1 GCA_947566655.1 uncultured Muribaculaceae bacterium
AATGATTATATTATCGAATGAAGGATTTTAAAGTATTAGTTTCGCATTAATCTCGCGGCCAATTTTGGCGAATTTTAGATTATTCATCAGTCACGTAGCTCGCTACGTTCCTTCTTCACAATTTAAAATTCGCATAAAATTGACACTCAATCTTAATACGAGTTAAAACCAGACAGGCTCTAAAGTTTGTGGATGATGAGTCCTGAGCGAAGTTTAGGCTCGAACCATGTAGTTTTAGGAGGCATTATGTTGCCTGAATCGGCAATATCCATGAGCTGCCTCATGGAAACAGGGTAAAGAGCAAGAGCCATTGCCATCTCGCCACTGTCAACACGTTTTTTCAGTTCGCCCAAACCACGGATACCGCCCACAAAGTCGATGCGTTTATCAGAACGCAAGTCGGTGATACCCAATATGTCGCGGAGAATAAGATCGCTGGAGATCGTTACATCCAGTACACCGATAGGATCGTTGTCGTCATAACGGCCCTCTTTTGCAGTCAAAGAATACCAGTGGCCATCAAGATACAGCGAGAAGTTATGTAACGCTGCCGGGCGGTATTCATCGGTGCCCATATCCTTCAGGTCGAAATCTTTAGCGAGTCGGTCAAGAAATTGAGCGGGAGTCAAGCCGTTAAGATCCTTGACTACACGGTTGTAGTCAATAATGTTAAGGTGTGATGCAGGGAATGCCACGGCAAGGAAGTAGTTGTATTCTTCGTCACCTCTGTGGTTGGGGTTGTTCTTTGCCTTCTCGTTACCCACAAGAGCAGCAGCAGCCGTGCGGTGATGACCATCGGCAATGTAGAGATAAGGAATCTTCTCAAACTCCCTGGTAATTGTGTCAATAGCTTTTGGATCATCGATAACCCAGAAGTGATGACCAAAGCCATCGGGCGCAACGAAGTCGTATTCGGGCTCGCCTTTTATGGTTTCCTTGATAACAGATTCGAGAACGTCATTATCGGGGAAAGCAAAGAACACAGGCTCGATGTTGGCATTGTTGATTCTCACGTGCTTCATTCGGTCTTCCTCTTTATCGCGACGTGTGAGCTCGTGTTTCTTAATTTTGCCAGTCATGTAATCATCTACATTGGCTGCAATGACAATGCCATACTGAGTGCGGCCATTCATGGTCTGGGCATAAATATAGTAGTGGTCATTGTCGTCTTCCACAAGCCACTTGTTATCTTGAAAAGCCTGGAAGTTCTCTACAGCTTTATCGTATACTTCGGGCGAATGTTCATCGGTTCCCGGAGCAAAATCTATTTCGGGCTTTATGATGTGGTAAAGAGACTTCTCGTTGCCGAGGGCTTCCCGGCGAGCCTCGTCAGAGTTGAGTACGTCGTAGGGGCGCGATGCGACCTGTGTTACAAGATCTTTTGGAGGACGAAGGCCTCTGAATGGTTTTACTTTTGCCATGGTTTATTGGTATTTAGGGGTTGAATATCAGCTCATGCGCGATTTGTAGTCGCTGTAGTCAAATTGTCGCAGGTAGGAGCATTCCCCGTTGTGGTCGCAGAGCACAATCGCCGGGTGCTGAATGCCGTTGAACATCGTTGTCTTGACTGTTGTATAGTGATTCATATCCTCGAGTGTGAGACGCTGGCCTACCTGTAACGGCTTGTCGAAGCCCCAGTCGCCCATAAAGTCACCGCTAAGGCATGAATTGCCACCAAGACGATAACGGTAAGGAGCCGTGTCGGGTTCGATAGCACCGGAGATTATCGGTTTGTATGGCATCTCGAGAGTGTCGGGCATGTGGCATGCAAATGATGCATCAATGATTGCAGTCTTAACACCCTGATTGTCGACTATATCAACAATTTCGGTGATTAGATCGCCCGTGCGCCAGGTAAATGCGCTCCCCGGTTCAAGTATGACATCGAGCCAAGGATATCGCTCCTTGAAACCACGAAGAAGCTTGATAAGATGATCTATGTTATAGCCTTCACGTGTCATGAGATGACCGCCACCCATGTTGACCCATTTGACTAAAGGCAGAAACTCACCAAACTGGGACTCGAATGCCGCCAATACTTTTTCGAGGTCGTAGGATGTTGACTCACATAGCTGATGGAAATGGAGGCCCTCTATGCCATCAGGAAGCTTGTCGCCGAGTTGCTCGCGTGTCACACCAAAACGACTGCCGGGCAGAGCCGGATTGTAGATATCGGTTTCGATAACCGAACATTGTGGGTTCACACGGAGACCCGGTGACACGCGATGGGTCGAGTCGGGCGAATCATTATATGCTTGTATGCGGTCTTTGAAGCGCTCATATTGGGCAACCGAGTTGAATGTTATGTGAGAACTGCCTTCGATGTATTGGCCGATGGTAGCATCGGTGTAGGCCGGGCAGTAAGAATGGACATTGCCGCCCAGTTCATCGATGGCGAGAGTCATCTCGTTAATAGAGCTGGCAGTTGAATCACGGTTGTATTCCTTAATTATATTGAATGTTCGCCATAATGCATTAGCTTTGAATGCCATGATGATTTTTACACCGGCTTGTTTCTCGACGTAGTTTATCAGTGATAAATTGGATCTCAATTTATCTTCATAGACGATATAGAAAGGTGTTGGTATCTCGTTTATTTTCATGATGTTTACAATATCGTGAATTTTGCAAATTTCAGTAACAGCACTTTGGAATCTACATTGGAGAACTGCACTCTGATCTTATGGTCAAGAGAGCCGGTGTCGATCTCGGTTATGACACCATGACCAAAGCGTGAGTGTTCGATCTCCATGCCCACTTTCAGCTCTGAAGCTGTGTGTAATCCTGTCCCGGTGGCAGTCCCTTCACCTGTGGGACGGGACAATGGGACAGCCTGTGCAGCTGGCTGAAGTTTTCGTTGCCCATCGGAATCAAATCGGTCACCATAACCTTTGGTGAAAGTCACACGCTGGGGCTTTGATGAAGAGTGAAAAGAATCGGCATACCGACCGTATTGACTTGATGGTGTGTCGAACGATGTGGTTCCGAAGCTGTTGTGAAGGAATCGGGAATCGATATCGCGTAGGAATGGTGACGGGAGAGTAATGGCTGTTTGACCATTGCGATAACGTTGACTCGCATAGGTAAGGAGGCAGCGACGTTTGGCTCGCGTTATGGCCACGTATAGCAACCGTCGTTCCTCTTCGATCTCTGACAGTGATGATTTGCTCATACCCGATGGGAACAATTCGTCTTCAACACCTACCACGATCACATTACCGAATTCAAGACCTTTGGAGGCATGCACGGTCATCATTGTCACACGTTCTTCGCCATCCTGTTCCTGATCCTGATCGGTGGCAAGCGATACTTCGCCAAGGAAATCGGCAATGCCGGTGGTAGCTTCATCGTTTTGTTCGCGCCGGTCAGCAACAAATTGGGCTGTGCCGTTTAATAGCTCCCTCAGGTTCTCTTGTTTGGAAATACTCTCGGGAGTGTTATCGTGGAATAGCGAAGACAGCAAGGCTGTTTCCTGTATGATTTTACGGGACAACTGCTCAGCATCAAGACCGGCAGCATTAGCATCGATAAACCCTTGAATGAGCGATGCAAACGATTGTAGTTTACGCTCGGTGCCGGTGTTGATATTTACCTGATACCCTTTGGGGTCGTTAATAATTGCCCAAATGCTCCTGTTGTTATCCATTGCCGCTCTAACAAGCTTATTGACAGTCGTATCACCTATGCCACGCGACGGATAGTTGATAACGCGTTTCAACGCTTCATCATCATCGGGATTGGTGGCGAGTCGGAAGTAGGCAATGGCATCTTTGATCTCCTTGCGTTGGTAGAATGATAGTCCGCCATAGATTCGATAAGGAATGTTGCGTTTTCTAAGCGCTTCCTCAAGCAATCGTGACTGGGCATTGGTGCGGTAAAGAATGGCAAACTCCTCGTAGCTGTCGTGTGACTCCATCTTGATCTGGGAGATACGATTGGCCACGATGGCACCCTCTTCAAAGTCGCTGAAACATCTTATTACCTCGATAAGCTGGCCGGGGTCATTTTTTGAGAAAACGTTTTTGGGGATCTGCTGTTTATTTTTGGCTATCAGTGAATTTGCCGCGTTGATAATATTCTGTGTCGAGCGATAGTTCTGTTCGAGTTTGAATATCTGCAAATCGGGGAAGCCACGTTTGAGGTTAAGTATGTTCCTGATGTTGGCACCGCGAAACGAGTATATGCTTTGGGCGTCATCTCCTACGACACAAATTTTATTCTGTGTGTTGCAGAGTTCCGACACAATGACATGCTGGGCAAAGTTCGTATCCTGATACTCGTCAACAAGAATGTATTGGAAAAATTCGCGATAATGTTGTTTAATGTCGGGATTGTCGCGAAGCAGCAGATTGGTGTAATAAAGCAAGTCGTCAAAATCCATTGCTCCGGCGGTAAAGCAGCGCTGACGGTAGGCTTTGTATATGGCGTAAAGGAGCGGACGTCGAGCCCTGCGGTCGGCTTCCATCAAGTCTTTATCCATGGCGTAGGCATCGGGCGACAACAGCGCATTCTTAGCCATGGAAATGGCTGAAAGGACTACCGAAGGCTTATAGATCTTGTCATCGAGTTGCATATCTTTGATAATGGTCTTGACAAGAGACTTGCTGTCGGCTGCATCGTATATTGTAAAATCGCTTTTGAAGCCTATGCGGTCGGCATGCTTTCTGAATATTCGGGCAAAGATGGAGTGGAACGTGCCCATCCAGAGTCGTGACGCGGTGTGAGCTCCCACCAGTTGTTGAATGCGTTCCTTCATCTCCCGCGCCGCCTTATTGGTAAATGTTAGCGCGAGAATGCGGTAGGCATCGTAGCTATTGCAAAGAAGATGAACTATCTTGTAAGTGAGCACACGTGTTTTGCCCGACCCTGCCCCGGCTATGACCAATTGAGGGCCGTCGCAGTATTCCACGGCGGCACGCTGCTGGTCGTTCAGTTTGTCGAGATAGTTATCGGTTGGCATCATATGAACTTGTTAAGTTCAGTGCTATAGGTATATCCGACAGAAGCGAGAGATGTAAGAATCTCCGATTTATCAAAGTTCATGTCATCACACAATTCATCGAGCGAAGAATAGTTGTCGCGTAGTTTTGTGTTTATGAAACTTAATAGTATAATGGGGTCTTTTGGAAGAGTATCTATCATAATTAACTGATGATTGAATTAATGACGAAGTTACGTAAAACTTGTGTGGAAACAGACTATGTTTTAACTAAAAGATGTTAACGAGCTGCGCCTTTCGATTGGTTATAGATATTAAAGGCGTATATTTGTCAAGATTATAGTGATGTATAGAAATAAAAGCGATGAAAGTTTATTCTTCGACCATAAATGACTGGATCAATAATATCCATTACCCGTCGCGACCCATAGGGTTGTATGAGCCGATCAAGTATATGCTTGGGGGTGGTGGTAAGCGTGTGCGCCCTACTCTGCTGTGTGCCTCGGCCGAGGCTTTTGGATTAGATTGCGAGCGTGTTAAAAATCAGGCTCTCGCTATAGAGATGTTCCATAATTTCACGTTATTGCACGATGATGTGATGGATAATGCCGACATAAGGCACGGAGTTCCCACAGTTCATCGTAAGTGGAATGTGCCTACCGCAATACTCTCAGGCGATACAATGCTCACAATGGCTGTGCAATTGGCTGCAGATACCGATGCTGATTGTAAAGGTGCAGTGCTTGACATGTTCAACAAGACATCGATAGAGATCTATGAGGGTCAACAATATGACATGAACTTTGAGTCAGAGACCAAAGTAAGTCTTGAGGAATACATGGAGATGATAAGGCTTAAGACAGCAGTATTACTCGGTGCTGCATCGGCTATAGGCGGCATGATGGCCAATGCCGGCGAAGAGAATGTGGGTTCGCTCTATAAGTATGGCGAACAGATGGGACTGGCATTCCAGCTCCGCGATGACTATCTTGATACATTTGGCGATGCCTCGAAGTTTGGCAAGGCTATTGGCGGAGACATTCTTAATGATAAGAAAACATGGCTGCAGATACGTGCCAACGAGCTGTCGCATTACACTTTGTTGAATGAAGCCCGACAGCTTTCGGGCAACGACAAAATAGCTTTTGTTACCGGTCGCTATCGTGAATTGAATGTTGATAAAGAATGCCTTGACCTTATTTCTACCTACACCAACAATGCTATTGGCTATCTTGACCGTATAACCGGTATGAAGCCCGAGTTCAGGGAGTTTCTTACCAATGTTGCTTCAGGAGCTATAGACCGTCAATCATAAACGAATGTTAGTTGATTCACACACACATCTTTATCTCGAAGAGTTTAAAGATGATATTGAAGCGGTGATGGACCGCGCTTCGGAATCGGGGGTCGGGCACTTTATGTTTCCCAACGTTGACTTGTCGACCATTGAGCCTATGAAACGATTGGCCGGCCGATATAATGGACTGGTGGATATGGCGATTGGCTTACATCCCACCGAGGTAAATGAAAATTGGGTTGACGCAATCAATATTATAGAAAATGAAGCCGAGACCGGTTTATACAAGGCGATCGGTGAGATTGGTATTGACCTGTACTGGGACAAGAGCTTTTTAGAACAACAGCTGACGGTATTCAAGTTGCAGTGTGAATTGTCATGCAAGCTTGATTTGCCTGTAATCATACACTGTCGGGAAGGACTTGCCGAAATACTGAGCGTTTTTGATACATTGCCGGTGCTTCCCCGCGGGGTATTCCACAGTTTCGGAGGCACTGTCGAAGATATTAAAGAGATAAGACGAAGAGGTGATTTCTATTTTGGCATAAACGGCATAGTTACCTTTAAAAACGCAAAAGTAAGGGAAGTTTTGCCCGAAATAGGAGTGGACCGATTATTGTTGGAAACCGATGCTCCCTATCTGGCGCCTGTGCCGAAACGAGGAAAGCGTAACGAAAGTGGATTCCTGATTCATACAGCCGGGTATGTAGCCAATGAATTGAGAATCGACACTGATAAACTCGGCGAAATGACAACCGAGAATTACTATCGCCTATTTGGCAAACAGATAAACTAACGATCAAATAATTTGTTTTAAATATAACCAAACGAGTAAATAATCATGAAAAAAGTAGTACTGATCTCGATAGTAGCAATGCTGTTGTCGACTCTTAATGCAGGAGCATTTGATTTGAAGGGCGCCTTGAAAGGCATTGGTGGAAACAATACTGAAACGAGCGACCAATCGGGTAGTAACGGAATCGGAGCGTTGCTCGGCGGACTTAGCAATTTGCTCGGTAAAACCGATGTGACAATTACTGATCTTGAAGGTACATGGAACTATTCAAAGCCGGCAGTAGCTTTTAAGAGTGATAACTTACTGAAGAAAGCTGGAGGTGCAGCGGCAGCATCAATGATTGAAGAAAAGCTGACTCCCTATTATCAGAAGGCCGGACTTACCGCCATGAGCCTTACAATCAATGCCGACAGCACTTTTACCATGACATTGAAACGCACGAAACTCAATGGTACACTTTCGAAAGACGAGGATGGTAATTTTGTGTTCCAGTTCAAGGCGCTTGGTAAAATAAACATAGGTCACGCAACATCGGTTATCACAAAGACGGGTAACAGCATCTCGGTGACTTTTGATGCATCAAAACTTATTACTTTGGTATCGAAGATAGCTGCAATATCGGGTAATTCTACGGTAAAGTCGGTGTCGTCGCTACTTGAAAGTTATGACGGACTGAATGCCGGATTTGAGCTAACTAAACAGTGACGTGTAGCATATTAATGTAATTCAATTTCGCTGCGTTGAGTACAAAAGAATATATAAGAGCACGGCTGAGGGCCTCACGATTGGCCTTCGGCCGTTTTCGTAGTCACGCTAAACCATTAGTGAGACGCATCTCATATGTATTCGATATATTGACTTTTTTAGCTTCATTGGCTGCATTGACAATATTAATCGTGCTTGCAGGATTTGATAATGGCCAAGGGTCGATCAAGCTTCTTGAGAATTCACTTAGAACGCTGAATGTGTGGTTTGTTATCTATATTCTTTTTAATTTATTGTTTAACTATGTGGATTCAGTCAGGCAGAATCATAAATCGCGTCTTATCCTTGATTTATTGATGCTGGCCACAATGATTCCGCTACTTTACCCTCACCCGGCTAATCCTTGGATTCCATGGCTTGAACGAGTGCTGTACAGTTCCTATTTTACGGGGACAATAATAATGTTGTATGCCGTTATCAATTTTTGCAGTGGTATAGTAGGAGTGTTGGGGCGACGTGTCAATCCGGCTGTGATAATGGGAGCAAGCTTCCTGTTTTTCATTATCGTAGGATCTTTTCTATTGATGATGCCCAAGTGTACGGTGGACGGGATAAGCTATGTAGACTCATTGTTCATATCTACCAGCGCTGTATCGATCACGGGACTGACGCCGGTTGATGTTTCCTCGACATTTACGCCATTGGGTATTCTTATATTAGCTATATTGATTCAGATTGGCGGACTCGGAGTTCTCACCTTTACAAGTATATTCGCAATATTCTTCAGCGGCAGCCAATCGATCTACAGCCAATTGTTGGTGAGAGACATGGTTTTCAGTCGCACGATGAACAGCCTGCTGTCGACACTCCTGTATATCTTTCTATTCACGTTGACAATTGAGCTTGTCGGGGCTGCAGCGATTTTCCTTTCTGTACACGGCCGTATGGGAATGACGACTGAGGACGAACTGATATTCTCTGCCTTCCATTCTTTGACAGCGTTCATGAACGCCGGATTCTCGAATATAGAAGGTGGATTGTCGAACCCCGTTCTATTGCATTCCAATCAATCGATATATATTATAGCAAGTATTCTGATACTGGCCGGAGGAATAGGATTCCCGATTCTTGTCAATTTGAAGAGCATATCGGGATCGTATATCAGACGGTTTGCCGACCGACTGTCGGGAATCAGGCGGCACAGATACCCTACCCATATCTACGATGTCAACACCAAGATAGTGCTATGGTACACGCTCTGGATAGTTGTTGTTTCTTCAGTTTTATTTTTCATTTTTGAGTCAAATAACTCTTTGAAAGGTATGACGCTTTATCAGAAAATTGTACAGTCGGTTTTCAATTCATTTGTTCCACGCAGCTCAGGTTTTGCTTCAGTGTCAACAGCATCACTTACCAATATCACGCTATTGATGATGGTGGCCCTGATGTGGATAGGAGGTGCATCACAGTCGACAGCCGGTGGCGTCAAGGTAAATACTTTTGCTGCGATACTTATCAACTTGAAATCGATTATATTGGGGCGAAAAGATGTAACTGTTTTCGGTCGCACGATAGCCACAAGCTCCATAAGGCGTGCTAACGCTGTGGTGACTCTATCGATTATCACATTAACGGTTTACTGCATCGTCATAGTTGGAATGGAACCCCGGCTGCCACTGAAATCACTGTTATTTGAAACAGTATCGGCACTATTTACAGTGGGATCATCGCTCGGCATAACCGGGAGTCTAAGCAGTGGTACGAAAATAGTTTTGTGTACTGCTATGTTCATAGGTCGTGTAGGACTATTGTCGTTGTTGATGGGATTGGCCTATCGTGGTAAGGCCAAACAGGTCAGCTACCCGACGGGAAGTATTATAATTAACTAACAAACATCCTTGAAAAGTATGAAATATCTTGTTATAGGTCTTGGAATATATGGTTCAAACCTGTCGATTGATTTGACCGACATGGGACACGAGGTTGTCGGTGTCGACATCAATTCGGCAAATGTAGAGAGTATAAAAGATTATATCTCAGCGGCCTATATTCTCGATGCTTCTGATGAGCAGGCGCTTGCCGACTTGCCATTAAAAACAGTAGATGTGGTTATTGTTGCCATAGGCGAAAATTTCGGTGCAAGTATCAAGACGGTCGCATTACTGAAAAAGATAGGCGTACCACACATCTATGCCCGTGCTACCGATGCGCTGCATCAATCAATACTCGAGGGATTGAGTGTTGAGCGAATATTGACTCCCGAACAACGAGCTGCCAACGACTTGGCCAAAGAGTTGGAGCTTGGCGGAAGTACTGAGACTCTTCGTATATCTGATGACAATTATGTGATGAAATTCAAAGCTCCACAATATTTCGTCGGCCTCAAATACAGTGAATTAGGCTTGACAAAGCGATATGGTCTCACTTTAATCGGAGCCACTCATCTTACCGAGATCACCAATATGTTGGGTATGAAGCATTTCTCTGATCGGAGTATTGATATAAATCAAGCCGACCGTGAGGTAGCCGAAGGCGATTGCTTCGTGTGCTACGGCACGGCCGACAATTTCAAACGTATGATGATAAGAATTAGGAGTTAGGAGTGAGTAATTAGGATTTTACGTTTTCTTCTGTGGGACAGGGACAAGGGACAGCTCTTAGAGCTCGTAGTCAACGCAAGCACGGTCGGCTTTATGCCCGGCCAACAGTGATGCGGCTGCAACGTGGGCGGGATGTTTTGCGTAGATCTCTACCTCTTCCATTTTGTCGACTATTGCTGTCAGTACTACATCCCAGCTTTCGGCAGGGTTTTGATTGATACCAACCTCTATTGATTTAAGGACATCGATTTGTTCAGGGAGGGCATCGAGAGCATTTTTAAAACGTGTAGCCACGTCAAGTCGCTCGGAAGGAGTTCCTGTTAGTTTGAATGTTACGATATGTTTTACCATTTCTATAATGTTATTTGTTAATACATGCGTTCACGTGCTGCAGCTACCTTTTCATCGGTGATGTAGTCGTCATAGTCCATCATCTTATCAATGACACCGTTGGGGGTTAGCTCTATGACACGGTTGCAGACTGTTTGTATAAACTCGTGGTCGTGGGACGCTAACAAAATATTGCCCTTGAAGTTTTTCAGGGTGTTATTGAATGCCTGGATTGATTCGAGATCGAGATGGTTGGTGGGTGAGTCGAGCACCATGGTATTTGCGTTCTTAAGCATCATGCGTGCAATCATACATCTCATTTTTTCACCACCCGACAATACTGAGGCTTTCTTCAGCACCTCTTCGCCTGAAAACAGCATTTTACCCAGGAATCCCTTGAGGTATATCTCGCTGGAGTCATCGCTGAATTGGCAAAGCCAGTCGACAAGATTCATGTCGGTATTGAAGAAAGAGGAGTTGTCGAGAGGCAGATAGGCTGTAGTGATTGTCTGGCCCCAGTCGTAGTTGCCGGCATCAGCTTTGCGGTTTCCGTTGATTATTTCAAACAAGGCTGTCATTGCACGTGGATCACGGCTAAGAAACACAACTTTGTCGCCTTTCTCAATTTGAAAGTTTACATCGTTGAACAGTATTTCGCCATCAACAGTAGCCCGAAGACCGCTTACTTCAAGGATCTTATTGCCTGGCTCGCGCAGTGGTGTGAAAATAATGCCCGGATAGCGGCGTGATGATGGCTGAATCTCTTCGACATTAAGCTTCTCGAGCATCTTCTTACGCGATGTAGTTTGCTTTGATTTTGCTACGTTGGCACTGAAACGCTGAATGAATTCGAGCAGTTCCTTGCGCTTCTCCTCGGCTTTTTTGTTCTGTTGTTGCTGCTGGCGTAGGGCAAGTTGACTCGATTCATACCAGTAGCTGTAGTTTCCGGCAAACAATTGCACTTTATTATAATCTATGTCGAGGGTGTGGGTGCACACCGAGTCGAGGAAGTGTCGGTCATGAGAAACAACCAATACAGTATTTTCAAATTTTGACAGATAGTTTTCAAGCCATGTCACTGTGTCGAGGTCGAGGTCATTAGTAGGCTCGTCAAGGAGCAAGTTGTCGGGATTGCCAAAAAGAGCCTTTGCCAGAAGGACACGAACCTTCTCGCTACCGGTAAGGTCTTTCATCAACATATAGTGCCGATCTTCTTTGATTCCGAGCCCGCTAAGCAGTTCGGCGGCATCGCTCTCAGCGTTCCAGCCTTCAAGTTCGGCAAATTTTTCTTCAAGTTCAGAGGCGCGAATGCCATCAGCGTCACTGAAGTCATCCTTGGCATACAGGGCATCTTTTTCCTGCATTATATCCCATAAAACCGTGTGTCCTTGCAGTACGGTCTGGATTACAGTGCAATCGTCATATTTAAAGTGGTCTTGCTCAAGAACGCTCATTCTTTCACCCGGACCTTGGGTTATGCCACCTCGAGTGGGTGTAAGCTGGTCGGATAGAATGCGCATAAGGGTGGATTTCCCAGCACCATTGGCACCGATAATTCCATAACAGTTACCGGGCGTAAATTTTATGTTGACATCCTGGAAAAGTATCCGTTTGCCAAATTGCATTGTTAAGTCATTGACTGTAATCATTATAATGTACCTTGGGAAAAGATTGGTTAGACGTGTTAGTTTTAAAACGAGTGCAAAGGTACAAAAAAAACGGCAAAAAATTTGCACGGTAAGAAAATAGTCTCTACCTTTGCACCATCAAAACCACGAAATGGTTCCTTGGCCGAGTGGTTAGGTACCGGTCTGCAAAACCGTTTACAGCAGTTCGAATCTGCTAGGAACCTCGGAAGCTCGCTTGCAAAGGCGGGCTTTTTTCATTATAACAAGGCTGTTATTTAACGCTGTACTAAAAGTTCTCTGTCTCTAACCTAATCAAATATATACACTTATCGATGGCATGTTTTCTGCAAATTGAAGAGTTAACAAAGAGTGTGGGCGACCGCATGTTATTTCGTGATGTTACTTTTGGAATCAACGAAGGTGACAAGATTGGTATCATAGCCAAAAACGGTACCGGAAAGACTACAATGCTGAAGTGTATAGCCGGGCGAGAAGACTACGATTCGGGTAAGATCACCTTCCGTGCCGATATAAGGGTTGGTTTTTTAGAACAAGTTCCTCCATTAGAACAAGATGCCACAGTACTTGACGCGTGTCTGACACCCGACATGCCGAGCGCTCAGGTTATAAAAGACTATGAACGAACTCTGAGCAGTGGTGATCCAGAATCCATTCAGGGAGCTATTGCTGCTATGGATGCTGCCGGAGCCTGGGATTTTGAAGACCGACTCAAGCAGTTGCTTACACAACTAAAAATTGATGATCTGAATCAGCGTGTGTCGTTGCTGTCGGGAGGCCAAAGAAAGCGTATTGCCTTGGCTCGAATAGTGTTGGAGAGCCCTGACATTGTAATACTTGACGAGCCAACCAACCACCTCGATATAGAGACAATCGAATGGCTCGAAGCTTGGCTAAAGCGAAGTCGTACTACCCTTTTAATGGTAACCCACGACCGATACTTTCTTGATAGAGTATGCAATCGTATTATAGAAATCGACCGTGAACAGATATATACTTATGATGGTAACTATGATTACTATCTAAGAAAGCGAGCCGAGCGAATCGAAGCTATGACAGCTGAGTTAGCCAAAGTTAAGAATACGCTCAAACGGGAGCAGGAATGGATGAATCGTCAGCCACAGGCTCGTGCCGGTAAGGCTAAATATCGAATTGACGCTTTTTATGATTTAAAAGAACGCTCGCAAGTCAATCTTAATGAAAAGAATGTCAATCTCGATGTGAAATCATCCTATATAGGTTCTAAAATCTTTGAGGCTGAAGGGGTGTCTAAGAAGTTTGGCGACAAAGTGATATTAGATGATTTCTCATACACATTCGCACGATATGAGAAGGTTGGTATTATAGGACCAAACGGTGTTGGAAAATCAACATTTATCAAAATGCTCCAAGGACTGGTACAACCCGACTCTGGCTGTTGGAATGTTGGTGAAACAGTGAGATTTGGCTATTACTGTCAGGACGGTCTTCAACTCGACCCGCGCAAGCGTGTTATTGACGCCGTCACCGAGCACTGTGAAGAGGTGAACATAAATGGTGGCCAGAGTTATTCTCCGATGCAGTTTCTTCAGCGCTTCCTTTTCACCCCACTCGACCAGCAAAAATATATCCACACGCTTAGCGGTGGTGAATTGGCGCGATTACACTTAGCTACAGTGTTGATGCTGTCGCCCAACTTCCTGATTCTCGATGAGCCTACCAATGACCTGGATATTGTAACCCTTGGGATTCTCGAAGAATATCTTGGGGAGTTCAAGGGGTGTGTCATCATTATTTCGCACGACCGATTCTTCCTCGATTCAATAGTGGACCATCTCTTTGTATTTGAGGGTAATGGAATTATAAAAGATTTCCCCGGCAGCTACAGCGAGTATCGGGAATGGAGCAAGGAGGTGGCTCGAAAAGATGATTCGGCCGAAAAGACGGCTAAGCCTGCTACTGAAAAAACGCGATTGGAAAGTAAGCCCAAAATGACGTTTAAGGAACGTAAGGAGTTTGACATGCTGACCAAGGAACTGGATTTATTGAATGCCGAAAAGCATGAATTGGAGATGTTGTTTAACAGTGGCGCTGTAATTAATGACATGAATAGCAAATCAAAACGTTACAACGAGTTGACCGATATTATTAATGAGAAAGAGTTGAGATGGCTTGAACTGTCGGAGAAGGAATAGAGACAGGCTATTAACAGAATCTGCGGTGTTTAAAATAGAAGTATATAAGACTTACTGCATGTCTGAAAGCGAGGCGCGTAAAACGTTGTTTAGAAGTGGCGCGTTGCCAATCGTGGATTATTGTGAATTGAGGATTGTAGACTACACGCAGACCGTATGAGCGCACTGCCATACAGAAGTCGGCATCTTCGGGCCCGTAGAAGATTCGTGAATCAAGACCTCCTATCAAGTTAAAGAGATGTCGTGAAAACAGTTGGGCGGCACCGATTACATAGAATGGCTCAATAGGAGTATCGGGGACAAGCGGGACATACTGAGATGCTTGGCCGTTGGACAAAAAATTTTTAAGTTTTATGCCAATACCCGGAAACTGTTTGAAGCTTTGCTGAATCTGACCCGATGGCGAGATAAGGCAAGGGGCAAGCAGTCCTATATCACTATGTCCATTGATGTAGTCAAGCATCTCCAGTATAGTGGAAGGCTCGGCTATCGTATCGTTATCAAGAAACATAATCATTGTGCCGCGTGAAAGAGAGACTCCAAGATTGCGGCCTGAAGCTACTCCATTATTTTTGTCGTTGCGATGATAGATTACGCGGGGGTATTTGTTGGATATCAATGAGTCAGTATCATCGGTAGAACCATTGTCGATGACTATGATCTCTATTTGACTGCTTAGCGTGAGGTCATAGATTGACTGTAGACAACGCTCGGTAAGCGCTTTCTGGTTACATGTCAATATGACTATCGATAGATTCATTGACTAACCAAACAGTTTTATCTTCAATGCCTTTAATGCCGATCTAAATTCAGAGAACGATTTAAAGCGAGACAGCTGTCTGACGATAAATGTTGGCGACAGAAAGAATCGAATATTGTTTTGGAAAAGCAATCGTTCCATCTGTCGCGAAGATAGATAGGGCAGGTTTAAAATTGATTCACGCTGAACATCGGTAGGTACATAGTCATCGGTTGCCAACCACCCGTTCTCTTTACATAACCTGTAGAATTCGGTTCCGGGGAACGGTGATACTATATTGAACATTACCTGATCAACCTTAAGCCGTTTAGCTTCCCGCAGGGTGTGTCGTACGGTTTCTTTAGTTTCGAGAGGTGAACTGCCTATCAAAACATTGAGTTTTACAGGTACTTTATATTTCTTAAGCAGGCCTATAGCTCTATATATATCGGAAGAAGTTATGCCTTTCTTCCATGGGAGCTAGAGGCTGTCCGTCCTTTCTGC
>CANOKG010000039.1 GCA_947566655.1 uncultured Muribaculaceae bacterium
GATTATAGGTAGCCACATTGAAATGGGCGTTTTTTTTCGCTGCACACGTAAACGGCAATACAAACAATAATGCAATTAATGCCGGGAATAATTTAATTTTCATAGTTGTCACTTTTAGAGTGTGATTGGAATATAAAAGAAAAGTCATCCGGACTTTTCACCAAATATTGGCAAATTTAAAATCCGGATGACTTCACACTATTATTTTGACAAGCCTAATTCATAAATACGAGTTACGGTAGAATTAGCGTCCTGTTGGGGCTGAACGACAAAGAGTCGTACATAGCGGGCGCTTACAGGAGCCTTCAGGGTCTTCTCAACAATATTCTTATTGTTTCCGGTGATGAAATCAATGGTTTTCCACTCCTCGTTGGGGGTGTTGCGGCACTGAAGGAGACAAGAAGAAGTGATGTATGATTTAGACTCTGAGCCGGCGTTAACTATGCGCCATGAGCTGAACTCGGTGGGTTGTCCAAGGTCAAAGTCAACATATGCAGGAATTCCCTTGGTATCACACCACTTGGTTTCCATGTCACCATCGACCATGAATTCGGGTTTTTCTTTACCATTGGCGAATCCCGACCATCCAACAATCTGATTCTTGTTGAGAATATTATCAAATTGCTTATCAGCGCTGACAGCAGAGGTTGCACCGGTAGTGATGGCTGTGCGGAACAGGGGCGCTGCAGGAGTAGCTGTGGGTCCTTCGTTTACAGCCGATGCGGCAAACAATACGATCTCGGGCTTGTTGGGAAGAACGATCTCGGTAGTTCCGGGAACGATGTCAACAGGAATTGCATACATATAGGTGAACTCATAGTAGCAGTCGCCGTCGCTGTCATGACGGTGTGTGCCTACATGGGCAATTTCGGCATCGGTAAGGTAGCCCGTGGTGTGACCATCATGACCCCATTGACCTATGAAACCGGTGTAAGAGGGAACAGAGATAGCAGTCTCCGACTTGCCGGCCTTGACAGTTGCTTCTACAGGAGCTCCATCGGTAGCGGCTGCGGCAAGAAGGTATACACGGTTATAATTGTTACCGGCGGGAAGTTGCAATGTATCACCTTCACTCTTCATGGCGTTAATGGTGGCTTTATTCTCTAACGAGAAAGTTACATTGCCCGATTTAACAGTGGCAGGAGTAATTTCGGCTGCATATGAATAACCATCGTGGAAATCACCCTGGTTGGTAAATCCGTTCCAAGTCATCGCTTTCTTGTCATAGCTGAGAGGAATCTTATATGATTCGGTAGCGGCCATCGGTTTAGCGGCCAAACGAACTTTGTAAGTGCTCAGGCCATTAGCCTTGGCATCAACATTCAGTTTCTTGCCCGAGAACGAAGTCGGAGCAATAGTCTTCTCAGAGCCGTCGGCTTTCACTGCCGAGATAATCTCTGAATCAAATGTTACGGCACCATTACCACCTTTACCGGTAAGATCATATACGCGCACTACATACTCGTCAGAGCTTTCAGCTTTCTTCAGAGCCTTAACCGCGAGATCTTTGGTATCGATGGAAGCAAGGCTGTATTCCTTTCCGATGGTACCCTTGTGGGGAGTGGTTACAAACGACTTGATGCGCTGGTTAAGACGGCTTGCATCGCGGCTTGCCTTGGCCTGATCAAGACCGCCCTTGTGACCTACAAGGCTATAGGTGAACTCGTGGTGTCCATGATCCTGGTGATCCTGGTAGGCATATCCATTCTTGGTCTTGGGAGTGTGGAGGAGTGTCAGACGTATGGTGTTATTATCGGGCTTATCCCAACCATATTTTGAGTCATTCATAACGGTAAGACCATATGAGCCTGAAGCGTCGGTAAGATCAGTCCACTGATGTGATGGAACCTCATAAGCCTGAGGAATGTTATTGCCACGCTGTATCGAGCCGAGACCAAGGTCATAGGTAGCTTTTTCATTATCTACAGCGAGGGGGAACTCAGCCTTGAGAAGGCAATTAAGCGACTGCCAATCAATGTCATTTACAAAGTCAATGCGGTCAGCGAGTTCGCCTTCATACAAGCGAATATCCTGTGAGAACTTGCTGTCACCATGGGTTTTGCTCACACGAATGGTTTTTCTCAAAGCACCATCCTCAACGAGAGCAACCTCAACATTTTCAGTGATCGATTCGGGTTCACGGTCAACAGTCTCCTTTATGATCTCCCATGCGGGCCAGGGGAATGACTCGTTTTGAGTGAACATTGCAAGACGTATTGCACGACCGTTCTTGACAAGCTCCTTACCGGCAGCTTTGTCATAGAGCGATGTGATGTCGCCGTTCTTGTCAAATTTGAGAGAATAGCGTGAGTTCTCGATTGCATTGGCCTTAGTTGCAGCCATGCTCTTGCCTGCACCCGATACCTTTACGCCATATACGGCAAAACCGTTGGCAGGAACGGTAACCTGAGCGATAACGGTAGCATTGCCATCGGCATATCCAACCACCTGGGCTTTCACGCTCTTACCATCGGGACCGGTAACCGAAACATTGCCGGGCATGCGGTTATAAGGCACGTTTATTTCCACAACATCGGTAACCTCAGTATCACCGGGGTTATACATTACAACAGGAGTACCCTTGGTACGGGTATCCATCAAGCCTGCTACAGCCGATACTGAATTGGTAAGCGAAGAAGAGAAATCTTTGAGCGAAAGCAACTCGTCATTCCATGAGAATTCATAGGCACGGGGAATACTGGTGCCGGTGAGGTCATCGTGGAACTGGTGCCAGATGAAACGTTTCCATGCATTGGAAAGTTTCTGTGAGGGATATTCGGCTACACCGAGTAATTCAGCTGCAACGGCAGCGCGCTCGGCAGCATCACCCAACTGTTCATTCTGGCGGTTATACAATTTCATCGCAGCCTGTGATGTATAGCAACCTGTGCCATGCACGTCCATCAACAGTTCGCCGTTAAATTCGGGAAGTTCGGGATGAGACTCGTAGGGAAGATAATCTTTGAAAATCTGGTCAGAGGTAGCGCTTATAATCTTCACCGGACCCTTGCCACCCTTTACTGAATTTTCAACCGATTCAACCGAAGCGATGTTTGGAGCACCACCGGTATCACCTGTTCCATAGTAGCGCACACCCTTGTTGTTAACACTTCGGTTGGCAACATCAAGCAGTTGTTTATTGTCGGTAAGATCCATATAGTCAAATTTATCTCCATAACCATAAGCATGATACATCATGATTTTAGAGCCATCGACACCTTCCCACAAGCCAACGGTGAAGGGATACTTCTTGTTACCTTCATAGAAAGGATTATTTCTCCACCCGAGTTTCTGCGAAGAGAAACCGATCAGGCCACAGTGAGAAGCTACAGTTGGAAGAGTATAGGGGAAACCGAAACAGTCGGGGAGGAAAATATCGGTACTTTCCACACCAAACTCGTTACGATAGTATTCCTGACCGAGCATGATATTGCGAATAGCCGATTCAACCGAGGGAACAACAGCATCGGTTGCATCCCAGCTTGCACCTGAAATGTGCCAGCGGCCTTCTTTGATGTATTTCTTCATCAATTCATACTCGCGTGGATAATACTCTTTCATCCAGTCATATTTCACTGCACCTTCAAAGTTGAAGACATATTCAGGATAATTTTCGAGCAACCATAAGTTCTGGTTGAGAGTGTTCCATACATACTCTTTGATGGTTGTCTGGATATCCCAGTTCCACTGGGTATCGAGGTGAGCATCAGAGACCATGTAGGCCGTAGGGGTAGGTCCGGTAGGTTTAGCCGTTTCTTGGGCTCCCACCGAAGCTGCCGACATCATTGCCACACATAATGCGGCTAAAGAATTTAATCGGGACATAGTGATTGGTTTAGATTTAGATTAAATTTAATTAAAATTATTTGAGTATCAATAGATTATTTCACAAATTGTGATACCGATGGAGGCACCGACTCTTTCTTCACTGCACGCTTGCGATTGGGCTTCTTGCTCATTACAAAATGTAATGTTCCACCATCGCGAATGTCATCATAAGTGAAGTAAGACTTATCAAGCAGCTTGCCGTTAAGATAGCACTTGTCGACATACACATTATCCTTGCTCCAGTTTTCGGTGGTCATAACAAGATTTTTACCATTGCCCATATCCATAGTCACGGCACTCAGCGCAGGCGAACCTATATTATAGATATTGCTTGATGGTGCTGTTGGATAGAAGCCCATGCAGTTGAATATGTACCAGGCCGACATCTGGCCACAGTCATCGTTACCACTCAGTGAGCCGGGCTGGTCACCATAGAATTTGTCTACAATTTCGCGTAGACGGGCTTGACATTTCCAAGGCTGCTGGAGATAGTTATATATATAGCAAACCTGGTGACATGGTTCGTTACCATGCCAGTAGCCACCTATGCGACCCTGGATATCATGGGCTCCGGGTATATCATCGGGCAACTCATACTCAAACAATGAGTCCAGACGAGCCTGATACAACTTGCGTCCTACCCCATTCATATGGCCGGCCACATCATGTGGTACATACCATGAATACTGTATCGTGAAACCTTCGGTAATATCACCCCAGCCATTTACCGAACCGGGGCCCTCATAGGCTATCGGAGAGAATGGTGTGCGCCAGTTTCCGGCCATATCGCGACCACGCATGTAACCGGTAGCCGGATCGATAAGATTACGGTAATTCATAGAACGCTTCAGGAAACGGTCGGCGATATCATCGTGACCCAGTTTACGGGCGGCCATCGCTATGCAATAGTCATCGTAAGCATACTCCAAAGTCTTTGATACCGATTCTTTTTCCTTATCAAATGGCACCCAGCCCAATTCGGTGTATTCGGGCAAACAGTCATAATTTGGATTGGTAGCCGTCGTTACCATTGCTTCGAGAGCGCGCTCCTTGTCAAAACCGGGCACGTCCTTTACTATCATATCGGCGAGCACCGACACTGCATGGTAACCGATCATACACCAGTCCTCGTTGGCACAGAACGACCATATCGGCAACATTTTTTCAACACTCTGGTCATAATGGGCAAGCATTGAGTTGGCAATATCAGCCTGCAGGTCCTGTTGCACAAGGTTAAACAGAGGGTGAAGAGCCCTGTAGGTATCCCACAACGACAAAACGGTCACATTGTTAAAGCCGTTGGCCTTGTGGATACTCTTGTCGAGTCCACGGTAGCTGCGATCAGGATCCTGATAAATAAAAGGATGCAGGAAGGCATGGTAAACCGAGGTATAGAAAGTGCGCTTCTGGGTATCGTCACCCTCTATGGCAAATTTACCTAACTGTTCGTTCCACATCTGCTCACCCTCTTTTCTTACGGTCTGGAAATTCTTTCCTTCTACCTCTTTCAATGCATCGAGTGCGCCCTGAGCGCTGACACCCGAGACTGCGACCTTGACCACAAGCTCACGTGGCGAATCTGCTCCCTTGCCAAGTACCATCTTCACATTACGGCCATAGGTCTCGCGATCACTGCGAAAACGGCTTGTGTTATAAATCACCGGCTTATCGTCCATATAGATTCGCGCATTAGTCAACGGCTCTGAGAAAGTGGCGGCAAAATATACATGTCGCTCGGGAGCCCAACCATTCACCAGTTTATAACCGGTAATGGTTGAATCATTGATTATTTGAATATTGGACCACACACACTTGCTACGCAAAGTATGGTTCAAGTCCAACAACAACCAGCCGTCAGCACCCTTGGGATAGGTGAAGCGCATTATTCCGGCACGTGTGCCCGAGGTCATCTCGGCCTTAGTGCCATAATCGACGAGATCAACGGCATAGTAATTGGCCTTAGCCTCCTCGCGAGAGTGATCGTATCGCGAACGATAACCCGAATCGGGATCATCGTGAGTGCCGGGATTCAAGTGCAGTTCTCCGGTACCGGGCATGAACAGGAAATCACCCAAATCGGGTATACCGGTACCACTGAAGTGGGTAAGACTGAATCCCAACAGCGTGGGGTGATCATACTTGTAACCGGCTGCCGTGTCATAATCATCGAAATCGGTATCAGGGCTTATCTGTATACCGCCAAAGGGCACTTGCGACCCCGGATATACATTACCAAAGCCCGATGTACCGATCAAGGGATCGACATATTTTACCAAGTCGGCCCCTTGCGCTTCAACGGTTTGAAACAGCCAGCCACCAACTATGGCAGCTGTCAGTATTAAACGTTTCATACATTAAGTAAGTGTCAAGAATTAGTTTATATTATAATTTATTGATGTCGGGACATTTCCCGGGTTTACGAAGATGGAGTTATGGGGCTCCATAATAACTGATGAGTAAGGTCGGGAAATGTTCTGAAATCGGTGAAGAATAGTATAAACTAATTCCTGACACTTACTTATAAATAAATAAGAGCATGTTTGACCTTATAAAACTCAAACATGCTCTTAATGATTACTAATTATTTCTTATCACCAATTGCTGTTTGATACTCATCCCATAATTCAGCAACCGAATTACCTTTCTTCTTGCCAAGGATATGATACATTGCACCATCCCACGACCAAGGTACAACTTCGAGTGCGGTACGGTTGAATTTGCGAATGAAATCTTTATCCTTGTTCAACGACAACCAGTAAAGGAAATAACCGGTAGTGCGGTAACCGCTCATCCAGTTACCTCCACGTGGACGATCTTTAGAAGCGAAGTCCTGCTGGAAACATCCGCAGGCTACACGAACGGCGTCGGCAGTACCTTCAATAAACGACCAGTAGGGGCTCTTGCCATCATACGATCCACAACCCTCGGGCGACAATTGAAAAGCATGTGTAAGCTCGTGGTAAATCACACCACGGGTCTCGTAGTCGAGTTTGATAGTATCGCCATCGGCAAAGCTCTTCTCAATCCAGTCGGTACTGTAATCGATGCGTACATTGTTACCACCGCCGCTCTTGTATGAAATTCCGTCGAAGTCACGAACCACATAGTCGATAACATGAATATCCGGAATACTGTCGGCCGGCGAGAAGTAAAGAGTCTGCAACACTCGACGAGCATTATCGGTGATATACTTATCAGGATCGCTGATGATAGCTTTATAGATCTTGCCACCTTCGGTCTCGGGCGACTCGATTCTGAAATCGATCTTACCTGGATCATAGTGACGCCATTGGCGTTCTATGGCGATAGGTTCGTGGTAGTTTACAGGAGACTTGGTGGGGATAGCTGCCGAGAGTGAAGAAGCAACTGCAGCCACTGCCAATAGCAATATTGAAGTTTTATTGTTCATAATAATGTGATTATACTAATTCAATTAATTCTGATCGGAGAGAGAGTAAGGACGGGCCGATGCTTTCACACCGCGTGACTTGGACGGTTTGTCGGCCATGACAAACTCCATCGTTCCACCTGCCATCAGGTCATCGTGGGTAACGTAGTTCTTGTCATATGTTTTACCGTTTATTTTCAGCTCTTTGACATAGCAGTTCTTATCACTTACCTTCGGTGCCTTGATCTCCAACTTTTTACCGTTGGGAAGAGAAACACACATGTAAGGCAGATAAGGAGCTCCAAGCACATACTGGTCGGTTCCGGGACACACGGGATAGAAGCCCATGGCCGAGAAAATATACCATGCCGACATCTGGCCGCAGTCATCATTGCCACAGAGGCCATCGATGTTGTTGCGGTACATTCGGTTCATGATCTCGCGAACCCAATACTGGCTCTTCCAAGGCTGCGATGTCCAGGCATAGAGGTAAGGAATGTGATGGCTTGGCTCGTTACCATGCACATAACATCCTATCAAACCCTCCTTGGTAACATCCTCTGTCTCGGCATAAGCCTCTTCGGGGAACTCCGACACAAACAGGCGGTCAATGTTGCTTATGAACTTGCGGTCACCGCCCATGCAGTCGACAAGACCCTTGACATCGTGGGGAACGAAGAAAGCATAGTTCATTGCATTGCCCTCTAAGTATCCCTCACCCGAGGTCTTGAGCAGATCATATTCCTTTTTCCAAGAACCATCGGTGTAACGTGGACGGGAGAACTGTATCTCAGGGTCAAAGACATTGCGGTAGTTCAGCGCTCTTGCGCGATAGCGGTCGGCATTGGCGGTATCGCCATTGCGAAGAGCCTGCATGTAGATACACCAGTCGTCATAGGAATACTCCAATGTCACCGACACGGCGCTGCCATTACGGTCAAACGGCACATAACCCAGATTAACATAGTCGGGAATACCTTCAAAATAGGGCAAGTTGGCGCTCTTATCCATTGCTTCATACAACAGATTGCCATCCAACTTGGCATTCTTGCCATAGGCATCGGCCAAAACCGACACTCCATGATAACCTATCATACACCAGTTTTCATTACCCATGTGCGACCACACCGGCAGAACGTGATGCACACTCTGCTTGTAATGGTTCAGCATCGACTGAACCATATCGGTTGCTCTATCGGGGAACAACAGATTCATTAGCGGATGCTCGGCACGGAAAGTATCCCATATCGAGAACACTGTATAGTTGGTATAGCCATCGGCTTGATGGATATTGTGATCAAGACCACGGTATTTACCATCCACATCCATGTAGACCGACGGGTTGATCATTGTGTGGTACAACGATGTATACAACATTGCCAACTGGTCGTCCGATCCTTGGGCATCAATCAACAACAGCTTCTGATTCCAGTCATCGCGGGTCGCTGCGGCTATCTCCTCAAACGATTTTCCGAGAGCCTCTGCCTCGAGATTGGCAAGCGCACCCTCAGTGCTTACGGCCGACAGGGCTACCTGCACCTCGATCTGCTTTGATTCAGGCACATCGAAGTTAAAGTAAGCCACGATCTTACGTCCTGCGATCTCGGGGAAATTCTCATTGAGTTTGAACTTGCGCCAGAAACCCGTATACAGAGGTTTCTGCATGTCGCTGTAACCATATTTTGCAACAGGTTCCGAGAACTTCATGGCAAAATAGGTATAGTTGGTCGCTGCCCATCCGTTGGTGATACGGTAACCGGTCACGGTGTATGGGTCCTCGACACGCAGATAGGTCCACAATGTCTTGCCATCATAATTATATATGGCATGATCCATGTCGAGAATCAGATTGGTCGATTCGGTACCCGGTTTGTAGGTATAACGATGTACACCCACTCGCGGGGTTGCTGTCAACTCGGCTTTGATTCCGTAGTCATCAAGGTTTACCGAATAATATCCGGGCCTGGAGACCTCGGTATCATGTGAGTAGGCCGACCGGTATCCCTCGTGGTGATTTTCGGCTGTTCCCGGAGTCAGATGCAACTCGCCGGTAGTAGGCATCAGCATGATGTCACCGAGGTCGGAGTGTCCCGTACCGCTCAGGTGAGTGTGGCTGAAGCCTACGATAGTTGAATCGGCATGCTGGTATCCGGCACAGTACTCATAGGTTCGGCCCTGATATCTGCCATTTATATTATGAGGAATATTCTCGGTGTCGGGACTCAGTTGAACTATGCCGAAGGGCGCGCATGCACCGGGGAAGGTGTGGCCCATGCCGTTGGTGCCGATTATGGGATTAACATAATCTACAGGATCGGCACCAAAACATGGAATAGTTAATGTCGTTGACGACAGAATTAATATTAATGATTTAAACTGCATGATATATGAGAAAGATTACTTCTCGTTGGTTAGAGAATAAGGAACATCGCTGTCGAGAGTACCGCGCTTGGTGTTAGGCTTGCTATCCATCACTGCATTAAGTTTGGCACCTTTCATCAGCGTGTTGTAGTCAATATAGTTCTTGGTGTACTCCTTACCGTTAAGCTTCAACGATTTCATGTAGGGAGTCTCAGCTGTATTGTTGGGAGCGCTGATCTCTACCTTCTTGCCGGTAGGCATGTTGATGGTAGCTTTCTTGAACAACGGAGCTCCAAGCACATACTGGTCTGATGCCGGACATACGGGATAGAATCCTAATGCCGAGAATACATACCATGCCGAGGTCTGGCCGTTATCTTCGTCTCCACAGTATCCGTCGGGAGTCGGGAGATACATGCGGTCCATTGTCTCGCGGGCCCAACGCTGGGTCTTCCAAGGCTCACCGGCATAACCGTAAAGATAGATCATGTGCTGGATAGGCTGGTTACCATGGGCATAATTACCCATATTGGCAATTTCCATCTCTCTGATCTCGTGGATAGTGCCACCATAGTAGCTGTCATCGAAAATTGGAGGAAGAGCAAATACTGTGTCAAGTTGAGCGACAAATTCTTTTTTGCCTCCCATGAGGTTGATAAGGCCCTGGATGTCGTGGAATACCGACCATGTGTAGTGCAGTGAGTTACCCTCAGTGACGGCATCACCCCACTTGAACGGACTGAAAGGAGCCTGGAATGTTCCATCCTCATTTTTACCACGCATGAGGTTAGTCTCTTTGTCAAACACATTCACATAGTTCTTGGCACGGTTGCGATAAAGATCGATCTCTTCCTGTGGACGGCCCAACTTTTTAGCAATCTGATAGATACACCAGTCGTCATAAGCATATTCAAGTGTGCGGGCTACATTTTCATTGATACCTACATTGTAGGGTACATATCCGAGTTTGTTGTAATGTTCGTAACCTCTACGGCCCGACGAACTTACACGAGGATGAACATGGTTGGCACCATATACCATACCTTCATACATTTCGGGAGCATCCTCAGGTTTTACCAAACCTTTCAAGATACCGTCGGCAACGACCGAAGCACTGTTGTTACCTACCATGCAGCCACGGTGACCGGGGCTTGACCACTCGGGATAGAATCCGCTCTCGCGATAGAAATTCAACCAACCGTCCTGCATCTTTGCGCCTTCTTCGGGCCACAGGAGGTTAACCAATGGGAAGAGTGCACGGAAGGTATCCCAGAAACCGGTACCGGTGTAGAGATAGCCTGGTTCAACCTTGTCGGTCGACGGGCTGTAGTGCACCACTTTACCTTCGGCATCAATCTCGTGCATCTTGTGGGGGAACAGCACTGTGCGATAGAGACATGAATAGAATGTGCGCAGGCGGTCGGCATTGTCATCCTCTACTTCAATCGATCCGAGAACCTCATTCCATATATCCTTCGACTCTTTCTTTACTTGGTCAAATGTCTTTGAACCGATCTCTTTCATATTGAGTTCGGCCTGCTCCAGGCTTATGAAAGAAGTTGCGACCTTGGCATTTACCTGCTCGCCGCGGGTAGTCTTGAAACCGATGGCCGCACCAACGTGGTTGCCCGACAGCTCCGACTTTCCGGGTTGTATCTCACTGCCGTTCTGCCAGGTCCACTCCGAGTCAAAAGGTTTGTCAAACTCTACGATGAAGTAGTTGCGGAAATTGCGGCCCACTCCGCCACTGTTGCGTGTGGAGTACCCCACTACCCGTCTCTGCTCGGGAATCACCTTGATCCACGAACCGCGATCATAACCGTCGATAATGACATAGCTCTGATCCTCTTCGGGGAATGTGAAACGGAAATAGGCACAACGGTCGGTAGGGGTGATCTCGGTAGTCACGTCATACTCCGACAGGTAAACCTTATAATAATAGGGGTGTGCCTCCTCCGACTTATGCGAGAACCATGAAGCACGGCTATCCTCGGCCACTCTGAGCTCGCGGGTCACAGGCATGATCGAGAACTGGCCGAAATCATTGATCCATGGACTGGGACGGTGGGTCTGCTTGAATCCGCGTATCTTATCGGATGCATAAGTGTACGACCATCCGTCACCCATCTTACCGGTTTGCGGTATCCATTGGTTCATTCCCCATGGATTGGCGATGGAGGGCACGGTGTTACCATTGGAAAGAGAGATTTTCGAGTCAGTACCCATTAAGGGATTGACATAATCAACTGGGGTTGTTCCCACAGCGGCACTTGCCGTCAACGCAAAGAAAGCACATGCCGTGAGAACTGATGTCACTGAAATTTTCATGATATACAGTTGTTTTTGTGAAGATTGGTGGTTATTATGTGATTTTGACGCTAATTTAGTTATTATTTATTTATATCAAAGTATAGTATTGCGAAATAGCTGTATTAAATAGTGACAAAGTGCACAAAAATCGACTACTGTCACTATCTACGACCAAAAAGCGCCGTAAAATGACAATTTTTGTGACCATTGCCATGAAATTATCCCTGTTTCTTGGAATTTCGATACTCTTTGGGAGTCACACCATATATCTTTTTAAAATCGGCATAGAACACGGTTTTGTTGCTCATTCCTATCTTGAATATGATTTCCTGCACCGTCATGTCGGTGGTAAGAATCAGGTTGGCGGCAAAACCATAACGTATCTTCTTCACAAATTCACTCGGAGTATATGGGGTATATTTTTTGAAACGGCGGTAAAGGGTTCTTATATCAACATTCATAGCTTTGGCGATAGCATCGGGCGTCAACTTAGTCTCGTCGTCAAAGTTATTGTAGATATATTTGCGTATGCTGTCAAAGAACATCTTCCCCTCATGGGAGATCTCAACACCACTGTCAAGAGTGACAGCGCTGATAGGCGAACGGTAATAATTCTTATCTGAATCCTTACGTTCCAACAAGCGGCCTACGAGTGTTCTCAGGAAGTCACCGTTAAATGGCTTGGTGACATAGGCATCGGCGCCATCATTGAATCCCTCGATTTTATCTTTTTCCGAAACTTTGGCAGTCAAAATGACTACCGGCAGGTGCTGGGTGAATTTATTTCCTCTTATGAATTTTATAAAATCTATTCCATTTTCATCAGGCATCATTATATCGGTAATGATCAAGGCGGGAATACGCTTCTCCAATGCCTTACGGGCCTCCTCTCCACTTTTAGTCAAAGTGACAGCATAGTCATTTGACAATATCTTGGATACAAGCCACAATATATCGGGATTGTCATCAATGACAAGAATTTCGGGCTTATTGTCATAGTCCTGGATACCGGTAGAATCGAGAAGCAGGTTAGACTCAACATCAGCATGATTCTGCCTTACATCCATCGGCGGGAAGGTAACAACAAAGTTGACATACTCTCCTTCCACACCTTGCACATCGATCGTAGCCCCCAACTTGACGGCCATCTCGTGACAAATAAAGAGTCCCAGACCATGGCGTGACGACATGTCACGATAACTGTTTGAGTCCACATTATTAAATACCGCATATTTATTGAACAACTGTTTGCGGTTTTCTTCCGAAATACCTTGACCGGTATTGTAAAATTCAAATTGCAGATCACCCTCAGGCAACAGCTTGGCCGATACACGCACCCTACCGCCGACAGGAGTATACTTGAAGGCATTTGACATAAGATTGGCTACAATCTTGCTCATGCATGATACATCTGTATTCCATCTCAGGTCGGGCTGGTCGTCTTCTATAACAAAGTCGATATTATTCTGTCGGGCTATCTCCTCATAAATATTGACCCAGCGCTTAAAAATATTCTCAAGAGCGATAGGCTGGATGTCGAGTCTCACAAGGTTTTCATTATCCATATACCTCACGTCGAGAATCTCCTGCACCATGTCATTAAGATGCTTTGAGTTGCGGTACAGAGTGTCGATATAGGGTTTTAACTCTTTATCATCCTGCACTTCCACCCGCTTGTTAAGAGTGTCACATATTCCCATTATAATGGTTAGCGGCGAGCAGAATTCATGGGTGATGTTTGTGAAGAACGCTTTACGGTCGGCAAAAAGACGTTCCTGCTCCTGAGCGTACAATTGTCGCTCGAGTTCAATCTTCTTATTGTTATAGATCGACCTGGTACGATACGTTATAAACGAGATCAGCAGAATGAACGCTAATACATATATTAAATAGCTGGGGCCCGAAGCATACCACGCAGCCGCTACCCTCAACGGCATCTTGAATTCCTCGCTGCCGCTCTTTTCGCCTTCGGTCTCGTAGCGCACACACAACTTATACTTGCCGGCCGGCAAATTGGTTAACGTCACAGAGGGGGTAGTGCCGAGATTAACCCACTTCTCGTTATAGCCTTCGAGTTTATACCAGTAGTTGATAAAATCGCTTTGTATATAGTCGAGGGCGGCAAAGGTTATTGTTATCACATCGTCATCATGACCGAAGTTTAATCCATTACTGAGTTCATCGGGCGATGGAATGCGGTCCGACCCATTGACTGTCAAACCGGTGAAAACAATATTTGCCGGAAAATTGTCGCTCCCGTAGCTATATTTTTCATCCGACTTCACACAGACTATGCCATTCAACGCCCCGAATATCAGATCTCCATTCTGAGGCGAAATATAGCCCGAGTTATCACAAAACTCATTGATATTGCCTGCAATATGGCTTGTATTGTGAAGTGTGGCCGTATTAATATTATATCGTGCGATTCCCTTATTGGTAGTCATCCATATATCACCGTTGGCACCGGGCACGATGGAGTGTACCATATCATTGGCCAAACCATCCTTGTTGGTCAACACCTTCATCAGTTTAGGCCGACGGGGGTCGCGGCAGTCCACAATTCCTCCACCTATACTCGAACCGAAGTAAAGCATTCCATCCCCCGAATAAGCGAGACTTATTATGTCGCCGATTCCCGGAATGCGGTCATTGACATCGTCAAGCGTGATCGACTCGCCGGTATTTAGGTCAAGTCTGATTATACCCACACCTCCGCGACAACCTACATAAAGACCATCCTGTCCATCGTAAACAAGAGAATAGATTTCATTGCAGAAATATTTATCCCGCTTGAATGTCAATATATCTGTATCAAGAACCTCTCTTGTCCCGTCGGTCGTCACTTTGACAAGTCCCAGGGTGGTTGAGGCGAGCCATAGAACAGTATCGCTCTCTTCAAAAAAATCATGAATATCCACTATATCCCGGTGATGGAGATTTACCACCGTGCCGTTATTACTGTTGATATAAGAGATACCGGGACCTTGTCCGGCAATCCAGATTCTGCCGGGATAAAAACGGCTCTCCTTTATGACAAAAATCTGATCGGTAGTCAGGTCACCTTCACTTCCGGGACTTTTACCATACCTTTTTATGCGTTCGGGCGGAATCAATCCTTTGCGTGGCAGCGTGGGATAGTCGTCAAGCACGATAAGGCCATCGCCTTTTGTGCCTATCCACAGATTTTTATGCGAATCAGTAAAGAATGTGCGTATCGGCTTCGTAAGATTCGGTATCTGGGTCGAGTGAATCGATTGATAACGGGAATTGATATCACACATCTTATATAGACCTCGTCCGTCGGTCGCTATCCACACGAGCGGCTGGCGATGGTCATGCAGTATATTGAACACCCCGACTTCAGTAAAAAGCATTTCGGGACTATAGCCGTCATCAGAGTTCAGCCTCATGACACCGTTACCGGTAAAGCTTATGAGTATATCATCGCCATACTTTGTTATACCGGAAATCTTTCCATAACGATCCATCTCTTCGGCAATATTACTGATGAGCTGGGCATTGTGCGACACTTCATCGTGCAAAATAAGATTACCGTTATTGCTCACCAGATAAAATCCGCCGTCGGTCTTGAACACCCTTTCAGTCTTGCCTTGACCAAGGCTAACCTTCTGCCAGTGAAACTCGGCTTGCCCGGGGGCATACCCTTTCGAAAAATCAAAATGGACTTTCCAAGCGTAATTCTCATTAGGAAACAGCCATAATGTGTTATTTTTTGTTATTCCCCCCAGGCAGAATCCCAAATGACCTACAT